>DATEKX010000196.1:0-14685 GCA_035277165.1 Blastocatellia bacterium
CGAGGCGAAGACGCGCGCAACAAGATTTATCATTTCCTCGACACGATCATCCGACAAGGGCAGCAGGTCTACATCGTCTATCCGCTCGTCGAAGAATCGGAGAAACTCGATCTGTTGAACGCTTCTCAGATGGCCGAGCACTTGCAGACGGCGGTCTTTCCGAACTTCCGCATAGGGCTGATTCACGGGCGAATGAAGCAGGAAGAAAAAGACGCCACGATGGAAGAGTTTCGCAAAGCCTCGATTCACATTCTCGTCGCGACGACCGTGATCGAAGTCGGCGTTGACGTGCCTAATGCGAGCGTGATGATTATCGAGCACGCCGAGCGGTTCGGCCTTTCGCAACTGCACCAGCTTCGCGGTCGCGTGGGACGCGGAGACGAACAGGCGTTTTGCATACTGCTTGCGGGCAACAAGCGCACGGCTGAAGCGCGCGAACGGCTCGCGATAATGGAAGAGACCAGCGACGGGTTTAAGGTGGCAGAAAAGGATTTAGAGATACGCGGGCCGGGTGAAGTGATGGGCACGCGGCAATCGGGCGTGCCCGCGTTTCGCGTTGGCAATATCGTGCGCGACTACAAGCTGCTCGAAGCAGCCAAGCGCGAAGCAGATTATATGTTGACCGTGCGCCGCAATTCGCGCGAGACGGCGCGCATGGTCGAGTTGGTTCGCAACCAGCCTAAATTCGGATTAGCAGCGGTCGGATAAAGACGCTCCATACAACTCCGATCTTTCAAATAAAAAAGGCTGGCAAGTTTACCTGCCAGCCTCATCGAACACTCACATTTCTATTCTATAAACATCAAGCTGCGATGCGATCACCGCCCGTCGCCTGCATAGCGTGGACAGATTCCATTGCTGCCGCTGCGCGGCTCGTCTCCGCCTCGTCGCGGTAGAACGTAAGTTTCTGCGTCTCGTCGTTGATGTCAACCACAACCACGTCACCAAGACGCACCTGGCCTGTCGCCGAGAGGTTCGCGAGCGGGTTGACCAGAAATCGCTCGACGGCTCGCTTCAAATGGCGCGCGCCGTAGCGATACTCTATGCCTTCGCTCAACAGAAACTCTTTCGCAGGCTCTGTGAGAATGAAATAGAACTGCTCGCCTGCGCCTTCATTAATTCTTCGCTGCACGCCGCGCAATTCAAGTTCGAGAATCTGCCGCAACTGCTCGTGCTTGAGACTGCGGAAGACCACAACCTTGTCAATGCGGTTCATGAACTCAGGCGAAAACCTTCGCTTTGCGGCTTCCGACGCCGTGCGATAAATCTTCTGATCAATGTCGTCGGCCATCATGCCTTTGCCCTTGGCCGGAGCGAATCCGATTGAGCCAGTGATCAACTCGCTCATCTCTTTCGCGCCGAGGTTCGACGTCATAATAATTATCGTCTGCGAGAAGTCAACTTTGCGGTTGTCGCCTAAGGTCAGCGTCCCTTTGTCCAGAACGCCGAGCAACAACTGCCACAGCGCGTCCGAAGCTTTCTCTATCTCGTCAAAAAGCACAAACGTGAACGGGTCGCGCTCGGTGTAATACTTCTCCAGATTCTCCTGCGTCAGCAACGGCGCGGTTTCACGATGGCCCAGATAGCCCGGAGGCGAGCCGATCAGTTTGGCAATTTCGTGCGAATGCTGGAACTCTGCGCAGTCTATTTTGACTACGGCGTTCTTATCGCCAAACAAGACTTCGGCGGCGGCCTCGACTACGTGCGTCTTGCCTGAACCCGTTGGCCCGAGAAAGATCATAGTGCCCAGTGGCCGTGACGGGTTTGTCATCCCTGCATGGAAAACCTGATACAGTGATGTGATACTGCGAATGGCTCTGTCCTGCCCGATCACGCGTGCACGAAGCCCAGCTTCAAATTCCTGCGCGCGCGGACTCTTTGTTTCAGGATTGAGTGCCACCAATTTTCTTATGCTCCCGTTGCTAGTCATTTCCCCACCTTCTTTCAGCGCCCTTTGTTATCTAGTTTACGTCCGGCCTGGCTTTTAAGTTTTCACCTTCAGCCCATCCGGCTCTTCCTTTGCTCACTTTCAATCGGCGTCGCTTCATCCCCTACCGGCTCGCGACTACCTTATTAGTAGTTCGCAAATTTGATGCCCATTTTCAAACTTCGGTTTCCCCGCTGGCGGCAACCCGGCTTCACTGGATGAATGCGTTAGCCAACTCCACTTGCATCAATGCTTATGACGAGTTGAGGTTGAATAGTTCGACAAGCGCGCCGAAATGCACGACCCGGCAGTTACATAATCTGCTCCTGACGCGCCTTCGGAATGACAAATCGTGTCACCCTTTTGGGGTAGCGGCCTGACGCATTGCTTCAACTGGCTATTAAAAGCGTCGTTCAAATACCAAATTCCTATCATTTCTGAAAATGCCGCGAAGATTCAGAGTTATTCCATTCGCTTAGAATATCAACGCGCGATGGGCTATCATAAGCGCGTTTAAAAACGGCTCTGGGAGGAACATATGAAGCTCGATGGCAAGGTCTCGATAGTGACAGGCGGAGGACGAGGAATTGGTCGCGTAATTTCTCTGCGATTCGCGAGCGAAGGCGCAAGCGTAGTCGTATCGGGAACAACGAAAGAGAATCTCGATGCGGTTGCTCAGGAGATACGAGATCAGGGTGGCCGCGCGATTGCGGCAGTCGCGGACGTGGCGGATGAAGCGGCGGTCGAGCGACTTATAGCCGCGACGCTTGACGAATTTGGCCGCATTGACATTCTGATAAATAACGCAGGCATTGCAGGGCCGACTGCGCTTGCGACCGCAGTCACGCGCGAAGATTGGGACCGCACGCTCGCCATCAATCTGACGGGCGCATTCCTTTGCGCCAAGCACGTCCTGCCTCACCTGATCGAGCAGCGCAGCGGGCGCATCATTAACATAACATCCATTGCGGGATTAAGAGCCTATGCGCTTCGCAGCCCTTATTCGGCATCGAAGTGGGCGATGATCGGACTCACGCGAACGCTCGCCGAAGAGGCTGGTCGCTACGACATAACTGTGAACGCCATCGCGCCCGGCCCCGTGCGCGGGCCTCGAATAGAGAGCGTGATCCGCAATCGCGCGGCGCAGTTAAACCGTTCGTTTGAATCCGTCGAGGGCGATTACGTCGAGCCGACTGCGCTCAAACGCATGGTCGAAGAAGATGATATAGCGGCAATGGCCCTTTTCCTCGCGTCGGAAGAAGGCCGCAACATTACGGGCGAGACGCTTAACATCTCAAGCGGTTATCGCCTGTCTTAAGACACCTTGCGGGCCTCGCCTGTGAAGTCCGGCGCGACAAGCATGCCTGTGCTCTTTCTTTGGCGTTCTGCGATTACCGATGCTTGAAGCAAATGGTCAATGGTTTGGCCATCCTTCGGGTATTCGGCCACGGCAAAACTGAGCTTGACGCGCGCTCGCTGCCCCTGTCTCACTTCAAACATAAGGCGTTCGACTTCCAATTGCGCCTGCTCGCCTAAGCTGACGGCCTGAGCGCGGTCAGAGTTCCGCAGCAGACAAATGAATTCGTCGCCCGCGATGCGACTCAGCATGTTTTGCTCGTCAATCACGCGGCGCAACCGTTTGGCCGTTTCAGCAAGCACACGGTCGCCCACTTGATAACCGTAACTGTCATTGACTGCGCGCAGTCCGCCAAGGCTCAACGAAAGCACCACGAGCGAGCCGCCGTCCTGTTTCGCTTTCGCAATCTCTTGATCGAAACGGGCATACAGCGCTCGCCCGTTCGGCAATCCCGTGAGCGCGTCAATTTGCAAGCTTGCTCTGGTTTGCTCGTATAGCATTGCGTGCTGAAGCGCTGTGGAAGCGAAACGGGAAACCGATTCGAGCAGGTGCAGATGATCGCTGCTGTAGGAATCCAGCTCGTTTGTGTAGAGGGCGAGCGCCCCTATCGCCTCTGCGCCTTTCATCAACGGGTAGACCGCCGCCGTGCGATAGCTTGTTTCGTTCGCATCCAAAAAATTATGAAGGTCGAGCATAGCGTCCGTATTGCTCATCGGCAGCCCGTTGATGACTACCCATCCGGCGATACCGTGTCCCGCCGCAAGGCTTCGACCACGAATCCTATCTGCGTTCTGGCCGAAGGCATAAGCCGCGACCGCCGAATCATCACTCTCTTGTCTGAGATAAACAACGCAGGTGGTGAAAGGGATCATTCGCTCGATGCGATTGACCGTGAGCGTCGCAACATCGCGCACATCGAGACTCGTGCTGAAGGTCTGGGCCATCTCGTAGAGCGCGGCCACTTCTGCGTGCGCTGCGTGAATCTGCTTGACGTAATCGGGAGTTGAAGTAGCAGCCTGCGCCAGCCCCGCTGCCGGAACCGCTTTCATCGCGCTTTCTGACAGCCCTGCCTGCGTCGTCGGCGTCAGTACGGGTTGCTGGCTCGCCTTGTGGACGGCGATTTCCTCTTCGTACTTTGGCAGTTCGGCGAGAAAAGCTTCGACTATTTCCGGGTCGAACTGCGAGCCTGAATTGTTTCTGAGAAACTGGCAAGATTCGTCGCGGCCCATTCCCTTGCGATATTGGCGGTCTTCGCGAATCGCGTCAAAGACATCCGCCACCGTGAGAATGCGAGCAGTAATCGGTATCTGATTGCCTTTCAGACCGTCGGGATAACCTTTGCCGTCCCATCGCTCGTGGTGATGGCGGACGATAGGAACGACCGGATACGGAAAGTTGACGCGTTCCATGATCTGCGCGCCGACTACCGTGTGTATCTTCATCTTTTCGAATTCGGCAGCGGTGAGCTTGCCGGGTTTATTCAGGATGTAATCGGGCACGGCGATCTTGCCGACATCGTGCAGCAGCGCGCCCGCTTTTAGCGCTTCAATCTCAAGCTCTGTCAAACCAAAACGGCGCGCAAGCCCTGTGGCGTAAACTTGCACTCGATAAACGTGATCGTGCGTGATCTCGTCTTTGGCATCAATGGCAGTGGCGAGCGCTTCTACCGTTGCCAGATGCACGCGGCTGATTTTCTCTATGGTCTTTGCGCGTTCGTCGGCCTGCTTGAAATAGAAATGGCACGTCGCAAAGATGACAGCCACCAGCGGCCCAGCCGCCATCAGCGCGCCTATGCCGTAATTGATGATTGCCAGATAAATTATCCCGGCTGCGGAAGCGCTGGCCATATAAGTCAAACTAGCCCATGAATAACTGGCCCACCAGAGCGGAAGAAGGGCAGTCCGCTTCTTGAGCGCATAGACTATGGCCATGAGCAATGAGTGAAGCATGAAATGCGTGGACGAGAAAATCAGTAATGCCGTGAACAAAGCAGTGTTAGGTGCGAGTGATTGATTTTGCTGCCAGTTTGTGAGCAACCACTGAAACAAGCTTCCCGATGCAAAGACTGATATGGATACCACGGCAGGGCTGGCCAGCCGACTGGTCCATCGCTGTGAAGCTCGATACCCTCCGGCAAGCGCGTCTGTCGCTGCGACCAGAGTTGCGGCTGGCGCGCCATAAAGCAGCGCCGTTAGAAATATAAAAATGTCGCCGGGAGTGATTGAAGATTTTGTGCCCGGAATACTGATCGGGCGCAGCCCGGATAAGTAAACAACTCCCATCAACGCGGCAACTCCCAGCACCCCTTGCGTGTCGAAGCGCAGCACACCGGCTACTGCCCAACTGAATGCGAGCGCGCCCAAAATAATCGTTGCAAACCAGCAAATGCGCGCTCTCCAGTTATAATCCGACATATCAATGAGTTGCATGTACCCCACCTTCTATTTCAAAAATTCTGTTGCAAGGCAGAGGGGCTGCCATAAGGAAATTACTGAAAAGAACGCGAGCGACGTTTCGGGGAGCCGCTCGCGCCTTAAAAACTTTAGCCTATACTACTCACCAAGATTCCAGCTTTCGCTCGTCACTATTGCTTCACCCATCGAGTTGCCTTCGGCAAACACGAGCCCTTCGGCAAACACGAGTCCTTCGGCAAACACGAGCCCTTCGGCAAACACAAGCCCTTCGGCAAACACGAGCCCTTCGGCAAATACGAGCCCTTCCGACACTACAACGCCTTCGGCAAACACCAGACCTTGCCCTGATATGATCGCGCTGCTGAGCGCCGAGCCGTTGGTGAAAATGTTGTTTGCATAGCCGATGAAGTCTGCGTTGATGACACCCGATGTTATCAACTGAGTGTTAGCAGCGGGTGATCCGTTGAGCTTGACGACATCGCGCACCCAAACAAGCGCGGGATTATAGATTCCCTGATAACGCTTGAACAGATCAACTCCCGCAAGTATGTGCGAGCCGCCTGCAAAGATGTAGCGACCCCACGCGACGCTCTGGCCGTTGACGTTGGAAACGGGATTAGGCATCGTAGCTCCCGCCGCCAGCATTGACTCGCCCGGTCTTATCCTTCCTTGACTGACATCCGTTCGTAACACACCGGCCAGTCGCGCTGCGCCTTCTATATTCAAAAGGCCCGCGCCCTGTTGACAGATATTCGCGTTCGTCACCTGAGTTGCGGTGTACTGCAAGATGGCTTTGACGAGCGGCGGCGTCAGTCCCGGATTTTTCTGTAAGAGCAGCGCAACAGCGCCAGCCACCGCAGGCGCGGCAATCGAAGTACCGCTCAACTGCATGAAAGCATTTGCGCCTGATCCGCTCGCATGGAGTTGCGGATACTGATCTACAAGCCAACTGTTTCGGGATTCGGCGGCGACGACTTTATTGCCCGGCGCTACAAGATCAGGCTTGAGCAGGTTGTCGTAATGTTTGACGTTGGATTGATCTACGGAAAAGCCGCGCGTGGGGCCACGCGAACTGAAATAGGTGATTGATTCATCATTGCGCGCGTCTGTCTGACGAGTATTGGCCGCGCCGACCGTAATGACCGTCGGGTCATTGCCGGGCGCGGAGATGCTTCCGTATCGCTCCAGACCGTTTATGGTCTGGCCGTAGTTGCCGCCTGCCGCTACGACTGTGATGCCAGCCGCGACCGCGCGCCGCACTGCGCGGCACAAGGGGTCGGTTTGCCACGATTCGGATGAGGCCGCGCCCAGGCTCAGATTCATCACCTTGATGTTACGCGACGTTCTGTTAGCAATGACCCAATCAATGCCCGCGATTATGTCGCTGGTCTGTCCAAGCCCGCGCCCGTCGAGCACTCGAACATCTATCAGGTTGGCGTTCGGAGCGACTCCCATATAGCCGCGAGAATTGCCCGAGCTGGCTGAACGCCCTGCGGCCACACCTGCCACGTGCGAGCCGTGCCCGTAATCGTCTGTGTTACCCAGACCGAGCAGGTCGCCCAACAGGTTAGTGACTATCCCAAGGAGTCCTTCAAATCGAAGTAGATTAAGATTGCTTGAAACGATGTCAGTCGAAGCTGTGATTCGCGGTATGAGGCCGAGCGAGTTGTCAAAATTATTGTGACTCGACATGATCCCTGAATCGAGTATGGCAATACCAACGCCGCTGCCATCGAGCCCGTTGAATGTCCTTAGCAGCGGTCTATATTCTCGCACGGCATCCGCAAGCGTCGCGGCCTCAAGATGGCTCGCGCTCTGCTGGGCCAGATGATCTCCTGTCATGCGCTCCACATCCGAGCGATTGGCAATAGAGAGCACTTGATTCTTAGGCAATTCGACCAGCATTCCGTTGATCGAAGAGAACTGGCGAACTACGGTTCCGCCCGCGCGAGTCACTGCCGTAATCAAAGCGGATGAAACAGGTCCGTTGGTCTGAATCAAGGTGCGAACTGTTCGCCTTGACGGATCAGACCATACCAGCAAATCGTTCGCGCCGAGCACTTGCTGCAACGCGAGTGATAACTTGTTAGTAGCATTGCCCTGTGCGTATGATCGGTTGAGGGGGAGTATCACGCTCAATAGAGCTAAGGTGAGGCAGAGCGCGAAAAATTTGCGAGCGCTTAGTCCTTTACTTAAAATCCTGCTGAAGAGCTTTGTCATCTCTTTATTCACTTATCCTTAAAGGGTCTGAGAGGCCATGATCTAAATCCACTGCCGCCCGTTTAAGAGCAAGCCCGATGCCATATGTGGATAACTTCCCCGTGACGACGCGATTTGGGCCGTAGCGTTTTGCATCATCAGCATTTATAAAAAAACTTCTTGATTCAGTTTTGATCTGCAATTGGATAACACGGTCACTTCGGGTAATAAGCTCTTTCAGAATGATAGAATATGAGCGGTCACACTGACCGAACGGGCGGGTGTAACGAGCCAGGCTGTCAAACTCGACTTCTTTGTTATAGAGTGCATTTAGATATGGCCAGATCTGAAAAGCTAGACCTCAAGGAATACATCTCCTCAAAAGAAAAGAAGCAGAGCTATGCCAACCGTTTGTTTGAAACAATCGCATCGCGCTACGACTTCTTCACGGCTTTCATGTCTTACGGCATGGATAGCGGATGGAAGCGCAAGCTTGTCGAGATGCTCAAGCTCGCAGGAGATGAGGCTGCGCTCGACATAGCCTGCGGAACGGGCGACATCGCATTCGCAATTGCACGGCGATTGAACTCAGGCCGCGTAACAGGGCTGGACATCACAGCGGGAATGCTCGACATCGCCGAGCGCAAACGGCGAGAACGGCAGATCGCAAACGTCGGCTTTCATCGCGGAGACATCATGCACATGCCTTTCGCTGACGAAACTTTCGATTGCGTGACAGGAGGCTATGCGCTGCGCAACGTGCCGGATGTGGCAGCAGCGCTCACAGAGATAAAGCGCGTGCTCAAGCCGGGGGGTCGTTTCCTGTCGCTCGACTTCGGTCATCCTCGGAATAAGATTTATCGCTGGGCATATCTTCGCTACCTGATCGTAGTTGGTTCAGCAGTAGGGATTGCGATGCACGGCGATGCGGACACATATCGCTACATACCTGAAACGCTAAAGCTCTATCCCGGCCAGCGCGGCGTGCAAGAGTTAATGAAAAGGGCGGGATTCGTCGAGACAGGCTTTCGCCAATTCGGCGGCGGCATCATGGCGATCAACTATGGCGCAAAGCCGCGATGAGAATTAGAGGATAATTAAAAGCGCGTTTTAATTATCCTCCCATTATCGTATCTTTTACTGATTAACAAAAAACACATCCCACGCCCAGCGGCCCAGTTGCGCGCCTTGCGTGTCTCTGACTTTCGCCCGATACTTGAACTGATTGCCGTACTGGTCAACTCGGCGCGACTCTCTGTAATCCAAATCCATCTGCGCCAATCCGACCGCAGCCAGCCTACGCAACTCTCCCGGCTCCGATATGCCATTGTGGTTGGCGTCTTGCCACAACCGCAGTGACGTGAAGATAGAATCTTTTCGATCAATCACGCCATCATTGTTGCCGCCGTTGGTCGGCTTATCGAATTCTGCAAGCGCGTTGAACCCATTAGGACTTGTAGAAGTGGGTTGCAGCGTGAAGTTGCCGAACAGTTCCTGCCCGTTGTCTATCCTGCCGTTGCCGTTTCTATCCAGTGCCAAAAATGCGTCATCAGAATTTACAGCCGTCCATGCCATCGGTTCAGCAAAGCCGTTGGAGTTAAGATCGAAGCTTGTGCCGTGCTGAGGGTCAGTCAAGTCGAAGCCGTTGCCGGAAATGTCTATAAGGATAGGGCTTGAGTTGCAAACACACATGCACCACATAGTGCTCCAATGACCGGTAAGAGGGTCGCAGAGTATATCTGGAGTGTCACAGGAATAACCGGGCGGCTCACCTATAGGAATGCTGCAAGCTAAACCTCCACCGCCGCCGCCAGCACTTGGGTTGCAGGTTACACAGCAATTAAGCGTGTTTGCCACAGCTTTAGTTACTATATTATCGTTAGCAGCGCAATTTACAGAATATGTTGCTGTCTGACCATCACTGTTGCAGGATAAATGCTGTAAAATGGTTGACCCCGGTCCACACTTCCCAGTTGGGCATGGTGGTAGTTCTGTGCATGATACTCCCGAAGGAGATGGCTCAAAAACTCTTATATGAGTGGGAGGCCCTTTACAGGTTCCAGAAAAAGGATATGAGCCTTGACACCAGAATTCTACAAAATACTTACTATCAAGGTTCTGACCCGCCGTGCATCGCTTAGTTCCGCAGAATGTTTGGTCAGCGGCGATTGACAATCCCGCAATCAATAAAAGCATCATTATTACAAAAAGGATAGAGTAAGCTTTTAGCGAAATTACCCCAACATCAATTTTTAGACTCATTTCGGCTCACCTCCTATCATCTTAAATCGGGTGAAGGTTGAAGCTCTTTTTCAACTTTACTGTAATCTTGACCTTTGCGGCGAACGCGCTCGCGCATCCACTTAACGCCAGTGCTGAAACTGTCCAGCCATTCAGAAGAGCGGAACGACGATTGATCTGCTTGTGGCTCGATTGCATCTAGCGACCGCACGACTGCATCCACTCCTCCAGCTTTTAGAATCGGTATCAGAGCCTCTCTTAACGCCCGCGCCCCTGCCCGTGTGCCGTCAACTCGCTCGCCGGTTTTCATCGTATCAGGCCCCCACCGCGTCCCATCTGCAAATTCAACAAAATCTACTGATAGAATCATCGTCTCCGGCATACCAGAGTATTCAATGCCGTTAATCTCCATCTGCGGAGATCGCCCTGGAAGCAAAGCACGTTCTGAGTCAGGACTGATGTTTGAGATTACGCCTGTAAGTGCGCTTTGTCCGAAAGCGCCTTCATGTTTCACTGCGTAGGCGATAATCACCTTGTCGGTTTTGTTTGTGACGGTGAAAAGGATTTCCGGCATCTGCCCGTCTTCGGATTCAGCAATTACCATATTGCCGATGCTTAAAGGTGAGCCGGACTGTTCCTTTTTCTCAACCAGTACAGGCTTTTTGACTAGAGGTTTGTTATCGGGCGATTGACCTTTTAACGGCTCGCGCGCGCCGACAGTCAAAATTGCCAGACAGGAAACAATCAACATGACAGGCACAGCAAACCTGAGGTTCGATTTTTGATATACGAACTCTTTCTTATTCATAGACCCTCCATTGAAATGAAAACAACAGGATGCTTTCCGGTCTTATTGAAGCGGGTTTACTACTCACAAGCGGACGAGTTAACGGTCACAATCGTAATATTGTTCACTTTGACTGAGGCCGAGTATCTCTTAAAACATTCTTTAATGCAAGCAAAAAGATTTGGCCGATTTTACTATTTTGCTTCGCGAGTAAAAGGATTGATGTATTGCCGCAGCGGGTCTGGCAGTTCAATAGATGTGCACTCTGCGGGGCCTTGCCTAAAAAGTCATGTAAGTGTAGATAATTTTTCTCTTCATGACCTGTAGCAGTTTCTAAGGCTACTTTTTGGGCAAAGCCATTTCGCATGGACAAGTTTGAAGCCTACCTTTGATCACGCGCTCAGAAATACCGAACCTGTGCAGTAAATTGACAACTCCCCTTCACACTGATCGGTCATTTAGAAGTTGACCTCGGCCCGTGCGCTGGCCGGTTCAGGTAGGCAAATCACCTATTACGGCTTAAATCTGCGCGCTCTTCGATATGGCACTTTCCTTGCAATGATTGAATGCCGAGATTTCTTGTATAGAAGCTCGGCTCCCCACAGCAGGTAAATTCGTAGCACCCCAGCAGCTTGAAAAATTGAGCGAGATGTCGGCGATGAACCGGCAGGTAATTGGAACTTTAGAGAAATGCGGTAATCAATTTTGCAAGTAATAAAAACGCACGAAAAATATAACGTCACAGCGCCGCTGCCTGATAACGAGGCTGAGAGGCTCGAAGCCTTGCGCCTTTATAAAATCATTGAAAACGGCCCGGAAGAAGTATTCGACGATCTCGCGCACCTGGCAGCGAGTGCCTGTTCGGCTCCCATGGCGTTATTGAGCATAGTTGAGGAAGATCGCGTTTATTACAAATCGCTTGTGGGGCTGGATTCGTTTGAGACTGATCGCGAAGTCGCTTTCTGTTCGTGGACTATTCTGAGGTCGGACATATTCGTAGTTGATGACGCGTTCAATAATACCCGGTTCGGCGCTGCTCGATTTGTGACCGAAGATCTCGGAATTCGCTTTTATGCGGGCGCGCCTCTTTTGACCCCCGAAGGCTACGCGCTCGGCGCGCTGGCAGTGCTCGACTGGAATCCGCGAGAACTCAGCCAATCGCAAGCGAAGGCCCTGCGCACACTGGCTTCCGCCGTCGTAGCGCAACTCGAACTCAGGCGCAAGCATGCGGAGTTCGAGCAGGTGATCATAGAACATCAGCAGGTATTAGACGTTCTTGCCGTGAGTGAAGAGCGTTTCGCGCTTGTCGCTCACAGCGCCAATGATGGGCTGTGGGATTGGAACCTTGAAAACAACGAAATGAGTTTCTGCCCTCGTTGGAAAGCGATGCTCGGCTATGAAGAGGGCGAAGTCAGCAATCGCCCCGACGAATGGTTCAAGCGCGTGCATTCTGATGATATAGAGATGCTTCAAACCGAGATCACGTCTCACCTGATGGGTTCGACGCCTCGTTTTCAAATAGAGCATCGCTTGCGAAGGCGCGATGGGAATTATAGCTGGGTGCTCAGTCGCGGGCTGGCCGTCTGGGATGCGACGCGCGCCATGTATCGCATGGCAGGCTCGTTGACAGACATCACGGAGCAAAAAGAAGCAGAGGAGCGATTGCTGCACAATGCTTTCCATGATGTGCTCACGGAATTACCGAATCGCGCTCTGTTCATGGACAGGCTTGCGCGCTCGTTCAATCGAGCGAAAGAGCAGGACGATTATTTATTCGCAGTGCTCTTCCTCGACCTTGATCGTTTCAAAGTAGTCAACGACAGTCTCGGCCATCAGGTTGGCGACCAGTTGTTGGTCAGCATCGCGCGCCGTCTCGAATCGTGTCTGAGACCGGGCGATGTGGTCGCGAGAATAGGCGGAGATGAATTCGCCATCATTCTCGAACACTTAAAGCACGTGAGCGATGCGACGCAGGCCGCCGAACGCATTCACAAAGAATTAGCGCAGCCTTTCAACTTGAGCGGGCACGAAGTATATGCTTCGGTCAGCATCGGCATAGCGCACAGCCTCACGCCTTACGACCAGCCCGAAGACTTTCTCCGCAACGCTGACACCGCCATGTATCGCGCAAAGGATCAGGGGCGCGGGCGATTTGAATTGTTCGATAAGGACATGCACAATCGCGCCGTCGGGTTGCTTGAAATGGAGACGGACCTGCGCCGCGCTTTGTCCCGCGACGAATTTCGCATTCATTACCAGCCCATCGTGTCGTTGGAAGATTGGCGAATCGCCGGGTTTGAAGCGCTGATCAGATGGGAGCATCCGCAGCAAGGTTTCATCACGCCTTTGAAATTCATTCCCGTCGCAGAAGAGACGGGGCTTATCATCCCCATCGGCCAGTGGGTAATGCGCGAAGCCTGCCGCCAGCTTCGCGCATGGCAGGAGCATTACACTGCCGACCCGCCGCTTACAATCAGCGTCAACCTTTCAGGCAAACAATTCCTGCAGCCCGATCTCATCAAGTGCATCCAAGAGGTATTGACTGAGACAGGGCTTACGGCCAGCAGCCTGAAGATCGAAATCACCGAAAGCGCAATCATCGAGAACATAGATTCGGCGGCTGAGATACTTCGCCAGATAAAAGCGCTCGGCATTAAGATTTCGTTAGACGATTTCGGAACCGGCTATTCGTCGTTGAGCTATCTGCACCGCTTCCCCATTGACACGCTGAAGATTGACCGCTCGTTTGTAACCGCAATGAACCTGCCGAAGAATTCCGAGATCGTTCGCACAATAATCAATCTCGCGGTCAATCTCGGCATGGACGTGATTGCGGAAGGCGTGGAAACGCGCGAACAGATAATTCAGTTGACAGGTCTGGGCTGCACTTACCTTCAAGGCTTCTTGCTATCGAAGCCCGTTGACGGGCTGGCGATGAGAGAATTGATAGAGCAGACTCACCAAAGAGCTGGCGGCGAAGACACAGAAACTAATCCCGCATCATTTAACGCGCATGCGGATTTCAGCACATCTAACGGTTCTTCGCTTCCTCAATCATCCGTCGCGCCGATGATCGAAAGGGCCAAAGCATTTCTGAGAGAAGAGCCTTACGCTAAACCAATCAAGCCCGCCGTCACCGGGGAACTGGCTTCTTCAATCCCGGCTCAGGCGAGATTGGACTCTCAGGTTCGATTAGAGCAGCAAGCCTATACGGGAACGAACGGCGACAACCGGCGTTACCACGAACGATTCAAGCTCTCGATACCCACGCGAGTCATAGGCCATGACCTGCAAAGCGGCAAGTGGGATGAAACAACGCAAACGCTTGACGTGAGCCGCGCGGGAATCACCATTCGCCTGCATCGTCGCGTGCGGCATGGAATGGTTGTGCAACTGATGCTGCCTCTGCCGGTGAAGCTTCGCAGTTACGGCTACTACGACTCGAATTATAAGGTCTACGCAATCGCAAGGCGCGTAGACCCTGTGAAAGGCGGGCAAAGCGTCGTGGCGTTCGAGTTCATCGGCGAAAACCCGCCCAAAGGGTATCAAGAAAAACCCTGGACCGTCTTTCAACACAGAAAGTGGGCAGGCAGCGAACGCAGGCGCGAACCCAGAAGCGAAAAGCCCGAAGTAGTCGCCATCGAATATCTCGATGACGAAATGCAAACCATAGGGCGGGATGTGGTGCTGTCTGAAAACCACAGCCGAGGCGGCCTTCGCGTCCGGTTGCAGGAAGCCGCGCCGGAATTCTACCTGGTCA
>DATEKX010000197.1:0-4532 GCA_035277165.1 Blastocatellia bacterium
TCGTCCCGCCGTGCGCCGCCGCGCGCGTCCCCGTCAGAAAATCGTCCGACGATTCAGTCCCGCCAAAAGGCAATTCCATGTGCGTGTGCGGGTCAATGCCGCCGGGGATGACTAGTTTGCCCGAAGCGTCAATTGTTTTATCGGCTTCCATGTCAAGCTGTCGCCCGATGACTGAAACCTTGTCGTCTTCGATGAGAATGTCTGCCATGTAGTTATCAACAGCGGTAACAACATTGCCGTTCTTAATCAAAGTTTTCATATTCTACGCCTCATCGCCCCTCATTTGACGGCTTCTAAAATGAGTTTGTCTTCACTCTTCACAAAGCCGCGAACGCGCCGTCGAGCGCCGTGACAAGCTCATCAATATCCGATGTCGTTGCGGTGAGCGGCATCCCTAAGCGAATCACGTTGCCGTACAATCCGCCTTTGCCTATCAGCACGCCGCGCCGACGAGTCTCTTCAAACACGCGCGACACGGATTCGGGATCAGGCTGTTTCGTTGTGCGATCTTTGACGCATTCGATTGCCTGCATCAATCCCATACCACGCACGTCGCCTATCACGGCGTATTTGTCTTTCAACTCTTCGAGCCGCGCGCGCAGGTAATCGCCCACTACGCGAGCGTTGCGCGGAAGGTCGTTCTCTTCAATCACCCTGATGGTTGCGAGCGCGGCGGCAGCCGACACGGGATTTCCGCCGAAAGTCGAAAACGTCAGGCCCGGATACTTGTCTGCGATTTCAGGGCGCGCAGTCGTGCAACCTATCGGTGCGCCGTTTGCCATCCCCTTTGCGAAGGTCATCACTTCCGGCTCGACCTCCCAGTGTTCTATGGCGCACCACTTGTCGCCCGTGCGCCCCCAACCCGTTTGCACTTCGTCACAGATGAAGATGCCGCCATAGCGACGAACGATCTCGGTCACCACTTTGAAATAATCTTTCGGAGGAGTGATGAATCCGCCTACGCCCATGACCGGTTCGGCGATGAACGCAGCTATCTGGCCCGACGTTGATGTTTGAATCAATTCTTCAACGTCGCGCGCGCATTCCATCGCGCACGAATCAGGCGTAGCATTGAACGGGCAGCGATAACAATAAGGCGCGTGCGCGTGAACGATGCCGGGAACGAAGGTTTGTCCTACCTTCCAGGTCGAATGACCTGTCGCGGTCATATTCATCACAGAGCGACCGTGATAAGCGTGGCGCAGCGCGATGATGTCCGTGCGCCCCGTATAGATGCGAGCCAGCACCATCGCAGTCTCGTCGGCTTCCGTGCCGCTGTTGGTGAAGAAGCTTTTTTTCAAATCGCCCGGCGTTATCTGAGCAACCTTCTCTGCAAGCTCTGCCTGCGGGCGGTTGATGTAGAGCGTCGAAGTGTGAGCGATCTGAGCTACTTGATCAGAAACGGCTTGGACGACTTCGGGGCGCGCGTGGCCGACTGAAGTCGTCAGCACGCCGCCAAAGCAATCTAGATAACGATTGCCTTCCGTGTCCCACACATGCATTCCTTCGCCGCGTTCGAGCGCTATCGGGTCTTTGTAGAAAGTAGTGGCGCACGGCCAGAGATATTCTTTTTGTTTCGAGACGAGATCGGCAGTTGAAGTGTCCATAGATTTGTTTTGTGCAGTCATTTGCTCCTCCGAGAGATTATATTGATGTGAGATATGCGCGTTTATTTAACAACACTGTCAATTCTATTTGCAAGAAATTCGGCGCATGCCGCAGGTTGTCATTTAAACTTTATTGGCGCGCAATTCCGCGAGCGAGTAATGCGTATCGCGCCAGTTGATGCCGCCATTGATCAGCGTTCGCAGCATCGAATTCCACAGCAGAAAAACGAACATCAAAACTGCGACAGGAAACAGCACGCCATGTTCGCGCCGCGCGCCGACCGCAGGAGCGTTAATCGCATAAAACAAGATTGCCATCAGCACAGCGGCGAGATTCAATAAGCGTGTCGTTCCACTCGTCAGAAATATTGCCGCAAACGGCCAGACGAAAAACGCTATCTGTACAATCGAAGCGCCGATGGCCGCAAGTATGCTGTATTCGAGGCCGGAGAAAAAATTCTTTTCCGTGCCTCGAATCAACTCGCCTATTGAAGCGTACCATTCGACCTGAATCATCTGCGTGCCCTGCAACATCTCTTGCCGGTGACCGCTCTGCTTGATGATCTTGCCGAGCTTCATATCGTCGTCGGGTCGCATACGAATCGCATCGTGAGTTCCGGCTGCGCGATACGCATCGGCGCGTATGAGATTGAACGCACCGATGCCGATGAAGCGACGGCTTTTCGGGTCTTTGGCTTTTGCGGGCCGCGCGAAGATGTAAAAGAAAAACGCGAACACACCTGCGAAAGCAGGCAAAAACACACCCGGCATGCGGACTTCCGGCGAAAGTGTCAGATGATCGAGTTTTTCAGTTAGCGCGTAGCTCATCGCTTTCGTGATCGTCGCCGGATGCATCACGATGTCTGCGTCGGCAAAGAGCAGGTACTCGCCTGTCGCCTGCCCGGCGGCAAAATAGAGCGCGTGATTTTTGCCGAGCCAGCCTGTCGGGAGTTCCGCGAGGTGAACGGGACGCAATCGCTTGTCGCACGCGGCCATGCGATTAAGTATTTCGCCCGTGCGATCAGTCGAGCGATCATTGACGACGATGATTTCAAGTTCAGGATAATCCTGATGCAGAAGGGATTGGAGAGCTTCTTCGATGTTGCGCTCTTCGTTGCGCGCGGCGACGATTACGGAAACCTTAGGCCATATGCTCTGCGGTGATGGTTTTATATCTTTCAATTTTTTCGTCTGCCGGTTGCCGATAACAACATCGAGGCCGAACGTGATATAAACCAGCAGCGTGACAACGGCGAGGTAAAACAGGAAATAGGACATGCTTGTTCAATTTTCGCTCACTTGTAGTTGATGTAGACCGCTTTCGTTTCAGTATAGAAGTTCAACACCTCGTCGCCGACTTCGCGACCGCCGTATCCAGAATCTTTGACGCCGCCGAACGGCGCGTGCGAATAGCCGCCCACTCCTGGACGATTCACGTGGATGATGCCCGCCTGCGCCCGGTCTGCAAACCGGAATACCCTCGATACGTCGCGCGTGAAAATCGAAGCCGTCAATCCATAGCGCACTGCGTTGGCTATCTCAATAGCTTCTCTCAGCCCGCGCGCGCGAATGACGGAAAGCACCGGCCCGAATATCTCTTCGCGGGCGATTTCCATTTCGGGCGTTGCTTCGATCACGGTCGGTTGAAAGAAGAAACCGCGTTCAAGGTTGCTTTCTTTGATGCGCTCGCCGCCCGTGCAGAAGTTTGCGTTCTCTTTGCGGCCTGCTTCGACGTAACGAGCCACGCCGCTCATTGCTACGGCGTTGACGAGCGGCCCCATCTCGACATCCGGCTGCGTGCCCGGCCCGATCTTCATCGAAGAAGCGCGTTCTACAACTCGGCTTAAAAATTCATCGTAAACTTTTCCGACTACGATGGCGCGGCTGGTCGCAGTGCAACGCTGTCCGGTTGCGCCGAACGCGCCTGCCACAACGCCGCTCACCGCTTGTTCGAGGTCAGCGTCTTCGAGCACTATCTGAGGGTTTTTGCCGCCTAATTCAAGCTGCAATTTGAGCAGTCGCTTCGATGCGGATTGAGCTATCAGCTTTCCGACTTTTGTTGAGCCTGTGAACGACACGCCGCGCACTGTTTCATTTGAAACAAGCTCTTCGCCCGGCTCCGAATCGCCGTGAACGAGATTGACAACGCCTGCGGGCAGGCCGATTTCATTAAGCCCTCGCACAAGCATAGTCGCAGTCAGCGGCGTAAGCGGCGATGGTTTGAGCACGCAGGTATTGCCAGCTATGAGCGCGGGCGCGAGTTTCCAGACAGGGATGGCAACGGGAAAATTCCACGGGCTGATGAGTCCGACGACGCCTAACGGATGCGAGGTCGAGTAGCAAAAAACATTTTCCTCTTCTGCGGGAAAGACTCGGCCTTCGAGCCTTCGACCCATGCCTGCTGTATATTCGAGTATGTCCATCGAGCGACGCACTTCGCCCATCGATTCGGCTAGCGTCTTGCCCTCTTCTCGCGTGAGATGATTTGCCAGCTTGTCTTTGCGAGCGTCAATCCAGGCGAGCCAGTCGAAAAGCAATCGCCCGCGTTTCGGCGCAGGCCACGCGCACCAGTTTTCTGCTGCGCGCTCGGCTGCTTCTATCGCTCGTCGCGCATCCTCGCGCGTTGAATCAGGCGCGCGCCCGACCAGCACCTGTTCGTCAGCCGGGTCGAACCGGTCAGCCCATTTGCCCGATTCAGAAGGCGTCCATTGACCATTAACGAAATTCAAAACAGTCTGCCCCGTTTCTTCAACTTTATGCATATCTCACACGGCTCCTCGTTCAACTCAAATCGCTCGCATTATACTCGCAATCCGGTTTGTGCGCACCACAACAACAAATTCGCAAAAATAGTTATTATTGACTCGGCAGTAAGACCATATTAGACTGCCGTCGAATCTACAGATATATAAAGTCAGCCGGGCC
>DATEKX010000198.1:0-10134 GCA_035277165.1 Blastocatellia bacterium
CTGTTCGAGGTCTTCTTTAGAAAAGACTGTGTGATAAACAGTGCGGTCGTCCCACGTCGAAGCATTCGAGTCCGCCCCTGCGTTCTTGAGCGCCTCGTTGTACTTGTCTGCGGAAACCTTATCGGTGCCGCGAAACATGAGGTGTTCAAACAGGTGAGCGAAGCCCGATTTGCCCGGCTCGATTTCATTGCGCGAGCCTGTGTTGACGATGATGTACAATGCAACGATGTTCGGGTAATCGGTTGGAATAGTGATTACTCTCAAGCCGTTCGGCAAATCGTCGCTTGAGTATTTGTACGGGAAAATTTTGTTCTGGCCTGATGCTGTCAATGGCATAAGCAATCCTAAGACTAGCAAAGCTGCTGCTAAAGTTTTCATTACTGAATCCTCTCTTCTGTTAATAACAGAATTATCGTTCCAGGCGGACATAGTGTGCAAGTGCGTAAGGCAACACTAGTATTATGAAATTTTTTAGTGCCTGTTGTCGAGATGTGCGGAAGACTGCACAAGAGTGAAATCGGGATTATTCTTGCGCCGCCACACAAATCCGTCCAGAACGTAGTGAATGATCTGGGGCAAAGCCAGAAGCGGCACTAACACTATCTTCAAGGATGCGATGTCCCACGGGCTGCCGAAAAGCCAGCTTCTATCCTGCCACACGCCGCGATCCCAGAACATCTCTTCAACGTAAGCCAGCGCCCACAAACCGACAAGAAAAATAGCAGGCCCGCGCGCAAACAAACGAAAGATGCCGCGCCCTTCGGTCTGCTCGAATCGCTTGCGGCTGTACCAGTAAATCAAAGCCAGATACGGCACGCCATGAATGACGACGTTCGTCACCGTGAATGCATAGTCTGAATTGAAAGCGACGATGCCGACGTACCAGCAAACAGCCGTCGTCACGACGACTATGTCTTTGCCCGGATTCCCTTCTCTTTTAATCAACCAGCCGTGCAAAGATTTTAACGCATAAACAAACATCAGCGTCCAGTAGATGGGCGCTGCGGCCTGCGCAATCACGGAAGGAATCCCGTTGAAGTCGTTTGTTAAAAACCACCAGAAGCGACGCGGCAGATGCGCGTGCCAGTAGATAAGCGGGTAAAGTGTCGCAGCATAAATAGTCGCAGCGTCTATCCATTTGCCGACACGGTCGCGTTCGCCCGCTCGCGCGCGATACAAAGCGACCCAGCCGTATTGCTGGCGTATGAAATGAAAGACTGCCAGGTAAGCGAGCACGCGCCAGAAAACAAGCTCGCCTTCCGAATAGAGCGCAACGCCGATGGCGAATCCGATCAAAGGCACAAGCGCGTACAACCACGGCCTGCGTTTCAACTCATCCGTGTCGAGATAGACTCGAAAGCCTGTTGCGTAAACGTGCGCGACATCTATCAGCAACACTGCGGGGACCCACGCCCAATCAGGCGTGTCGCCGTATAGCACACCCGCCCGCGCGCCTATCCACAAAGCGACCAGCGATACAATCGCGCTTCCGAGAAAGACTGTCAGATCAGTGCGCGCAGAAAAAAGCCAGGGGCCGGAAGATAACAGGCGAAAAGCAGAAGGCAAGCGCCTGTCATTTGATTCAAGAGTTCTTTTGACTGCTTGCTCCATAATGATTTACGGCCTACGGCTTTCGGCTTGCAAGAACTTCGTTTGCAGCGCGGATGCCATGATAGAAAGCCTCTTCAAACAAAGCCACGCCGCTCAGGTCTGTGTGCGCAAAGTGAATGCCGCGATGCGGAGTCGCGCCTTTCTGACGAGCTTCGCTCCAAACGAAACCGGGCCGAGGTCTTATCATTGCGTGACCCCACTTCATCACGTCAAGCCTTTCGACAAGCGAACGTATGTCCGGGTGTGGACGGCTCAAATCCGTCAGCGCAACATCGGCGCACGATTGCCAGTCCATCTCAAGCAGCTTTGATCTTGCCTCTCGCGGGTCAGCATCGCACATCGGATAGTAGTATGTGAAGACCGTCGGGCCGCGATCAAGCCCGCGTTGATGAGTCGCGACGACATATCCGAGCGAGGGGCTTTCATAAAGCACATTATCCCATGCGAGCGGAAAGCCGCGCGATACGGGCCTCTCTTTCAAAAACAGATTTGCAACCATCCACACGCCGTATTGAAACTCGGCAATGTGTGGCGGCGTGTTCTCTCGAAAAGGGCGAACCAGATAGCGAGTCAGAAAATGCGGCGCGGCGAAGATCACTCGATCAGCGTGAAAGCCTATGGCCGATTGCGCATCGTGGTCTATTGCGATCACGTCAACGCCGCTCTTGCCGTTTGAATCAACGGGAACGATTTCAGCGGCGGCAAGTCCTAACCTGATTTTCGCTTGCGCTTTTTTGTAGAGATGAGCGACCAATCGCCCGTTGCCTTCGGGCCACGTAATCAGCGGGGCCGCATCTTCGCCCGCTTTAGCTACGCGCGAGGCGGAATAAAACAGCCCTGCCCACGCGCTGGTTTGATCTATCGTCAGCCCGTAATCGTCCCGGCATCCATAATCAATCAACCAGCGCAGGCGCGGCGAATTCCACCCGCGAGCCGCAAGCCATTCGCTCATCGAAATTTTATCGAGCGCGGTAACTTCCGCATCGTCCGAGCCAGTGGCAACAGGAATCGCAAATGCGCGGCGCGAGCGCGCATCTTTCCACGCGACCCATCGGCTCACTTCCGCGTTGAATGCGTCCAACTGCGCGAGGTCTTCGCTCGATGCTCCGGCGCGCAGGTAGAGTCCTTCATACCAACGGCCTCGATAGTAGACTCTCTCTTCGGGGTCGCGGCAAAGATACTGCTCTCGGACGATTGGCGCGCCGCTTGAGTCGCGTCCTTCGAGCACGTCCATCTCATCGAGAAGCGAAACAAGCGCCGTGTTCTCTTTCATCGGGGCGGGCAGATAATGCGCGCCCCACGGGTAAGCGACAACGCTTGATGTTCCGCTGCGCGCAGTGCCGCCGGGCGCGCGTTCAAGCTCTATCAAAACGAAATCATCGAAGCCCGCTTTCAACAACGTCCACGCGGCTGATAGTCCCGCGACTCCGCCACCGATTATGACTACGCTTGCGCGCTCCCAGCGATCCTGAGATGGCGTGACGTTGATTCCATCTCGCAAGCGATGGCCTACTTGATCTGATGCGCCGACGATTTCGCCTTCGGGAAAATGCGGCGTTTCGCGCGAGCTACAGGCAGCCAGCGCAACGGGTAAGCCCAGGAATGCGGCGAGCACTTCGCGACGTGTGAAATTATGACCGATTGATGGAGTGCGTGAATTATTGGATTGAAACCGCGAATGCATCGTGACGAATGATGAATTAAACGCGCCGCTTTCGCAACCTTGCTTGTTTTTATCTTTGTGCGAATGCTTCTTCACGCGAAGCCGCGCGCCAGAATCGTATTGTCGAATCATAACTGGCGCTCACCAGCGTGTCGCCGTCAGGCGAAAAAGCTACGGCAGTAACTACATCGGTGTGCCCTGATAGCGCGATAACCTCTTGCCCTGTATTTAAATCCCATAACCTGACCAATCCTTCGTCACTCCCGGTTGCCAGTCGCTTTCCGTCGGGCGAAAAGGCCACAGAATTGACGTGGCCCGCGTGACCTGTGAACGTCGCTCTTTCAAGCCATGCGCCGACATCCCATAATTTCACGATGCCGTCTGCGCCGCCCGTCGCCAGCGTCTTTCCATCAGGCGAAAAAGCTAAGGATAAAACAACCTTCACGTGTCCTCTGATTGTTGCAAGTTCGCGCCCTGTTTTCACATCCCACAATTTTTCCGTTCGATCATGACTTGCGGTTGCCAGCAATTCACCATCAGGCGAAAAGGCGACGGCAGAAAGGCGCTCGTCGTGTCCCGCGATAGTGCGCAGCAGTTGTCTTGTAGCCGCGTCCCATAGTTTCACCGTCTTATCGAAACTTGCAGTAACGAGCATCTGGCCGTCAGGTGAAAACACCAGCGAGGAAATGTTTTTTGTGTGAGCTTTGAATGAAGTTGCTTCCTGATACGTCGTGGCATCCAACAATTTTAATGTACCATCGATGTAGCCTATTGCTAACCTCTTACCGTCACGCGAAAATGCCACGCTCTGTGAAATTCTTGGCTCTTCAATCTTTCCGAGTTGCTTACCGCTGCCGACATCCCACAGATTATTAATTAAGCTGCTGAATAAACTGCTGACGATGGTTTTTCCATCAGGCGAAAATGCCAGCGAGCAAATGCGACCTTTATCTTTGATGATGGCGAACCCCGAAACGGTGGCGATGTCCCACAATCTAGCCGTGAAATCATTGCTGCCCGTCGCCAGCGTCTTTCCATCGGGCGAGAAGGCTACAGAAAATATCTCTCCCTCGTGTCCTTTAATATTAGCAATCAAACCGCCGCTGGAAATGTCCCATATCTTTGTTGTGCGATCAATGCTTCCGGTAGCCAGCAATCTACCATCCGGCGAGAACGCAACTGAGTGAATGGCACTTATGTGACCGTCGAAAGTAGCCGTTACCTTCTCCGTAGCGACATCCAGTAAATTAATTATTCTGCCATCTATCAGTGCTAATAGCTTGCCATCAGGTGAGAACATGGCTGGCACGCCATATATGTTTTTGATCTCGCGCAATCTTTTGCCAGTGGTCGTATCCCAAAAGCTTAATGGTCGCAGCCCGCTATACCAAAGGGCCAGTTTTTTACCATCCGGCGAAAGGGCTAGATTCCTGATTGCCCCGTCCATATCAATCGTGGCTGTATTTTGACCGCTGGCCACATCCCAAATCTTTGCCGTCAGGTCATCGCTGCCGCTCACCAATAGTTTGCCATCAGCCGAAAATGCGACGACGCTGATTCGCCCCGGCTTGTGCCCTCTAAGCGTTGCAAACTCTTGCCACGTCGCCGTGTCCCATAGCTTCACTGTTGCGTCGCCGCTTGCCGTCGCAAGTAGTTTTCCGTCAGGCGAAAACTTCACGTTCCAGATGTATTCTTCGTGCGCTTTAATTCTGATTACCTGCTGACCGGTCGAAGTGTCCCACAACGCAAGCCAGCCTGCATCATCAACGGTGGCAAGCGTATGGCCGTCAGGCGAATAAGCCACAGCCCAAACCTCTATATCGTGCTGAAACCTGAATATCTCGCCGTTGTGATGATCCAGCCTCCACAGGTAACGCCACTCGAAGCCGCGCAAGTCGTCTTCGCCATCGCGCGGTAACTGATCTTCTATAAGCTCGCGCAGCCGCCCCATGTTCGTCGTATCCCATGCCTGTGCCCCCAGTTTCATCTCTGCTGCGTAAAGCGTCCGGCGTTTGTCGCGGGCTTCCTGTCTGGCGATGCTGGCTTGCCTGAGCGTGGCAAAGATTCCGCCGAGCAAGATTAGCAGCAGAATCAACGCTACAGTTGCGCCTGTCTTATACCGGCGTATGAATTTCCCTGCGCGATAAGCAAACGTAGCTTTGCGCGCAAACACGACTTGCCCTTCGAGGTGACGGCGTATGTCTTCGCTCAACTGCTCGACTGTGCTGTAACGACATTGCGGGTCTTTGCGTAAAGCCGTCAGCACGATGGCACTTAAATCGCCGCGCAAACGCGCTCGTAGTTTTTCGGGCCTGCCTTCGCGCGTGCGGCTCACAGTTTCAGGCGACAGGGTTGTTTGAGGCTTTCCATTATTGGTTTCAATTCTGCTTATAGCGCGACTCGGTGGTTCAGGTTCCTGCTCGCAGATAACGCGAATGATTTCAGACAGCGAGCGATCTTTGAAGCGATAAGGATAATGGCCTGTTAAAAGCTCGTATAACACGATGCCTAACGAATAAACATCGCTCGCAGTCGTGACCGGCTCGCCGCATATCTGTTCAGGGCTTGCGTACTCAGGCGTCATCACAGGCACGCCGGTTGTCGCGTTTAAAGCTACAGAGGTCGCATCGAGCAGCTTTGCGATGCCGAAATCCAACAACTTAACTTCGCCGCCTAGCGTAACAAGAATGTTGCTCGGTTTGAGGTCGCAATGAATGACCAGACTTTGATGCGCGTGCTGAACTGCCGCGCATACGTCGCGAAAAAGCTTCAGCCGGTCGGTGATCGAGAGCTTGCGCTCGTCGCAATATTCGGTGATGGGAGTGCCTGTGATGTATTCCATCACAAGGTAAGGCAGGCCCTGTTCGGTAGTTCCGCCGTCAAAAAGCCTTGCGATGTTGGGATGATCGAGGTTGGCTAGAATCTGTCGCTCGCGCCGAAAGCGCCGCAGCAAATCTTTGTTGTGCGGGCCGGATTGAACTAACTTGATGGCGACCTGTTTTTTGAATTCGTCATCAGCGCGAACGGCCAGATAAACTACACCCATGCCGCCGCAACCTATCTCGCGCAGCAAACGATAAGGGCCGAGCGATTGCCCGGCCAGCGAAATAGAGTCTGTGTCGCCGAGATCGGCTGCGGATAGAAACGGCGACTCGATGAAGCTGCCGGATTGCTCGCTCGCGGCAAGCAGCGATTCTACTTCTGAGAGCAGCTCAATATCATCCGCGCAAGTCCGGTTGAGAAATTTTGTGCGCTCGCAGGCGTCGAGTTCCAGCACGACATCAAGTATCTGATCTATCTTCTGCCATCGTTCTGGTGTCATTTGTTTTGTGCTCGCTCATCTCACGAAAAAGCCATGCCTTCGCTTTCAGCCATTCGCGCTTGATGGTGATGTCCGAGAGTTCTAACGCTTCGGCAGTCTCTTCCACGCTCAAGCCGACGAAGTAGCGAAGTTCTACGATTCGAGCTTTGCGCGCATCAATCGCCGCCAGCCGCTCAAGCACTTCGTTGAGCGCGAGCAAATCAAAGGATTGCTCCGGTGTAGCAGCGAACGATTCATCGAGCGTCACTTGATGCTCACCGTTTCGCTTGGCGTACTGGCGTGTGCGCGCGTGATCTATGAGCAGGTGACGCATGATGCGCGCAGCCACGCCGAAAAAGTGCGCGCGGTCTTGCCAGTTGGTTTGTTGTTGAGCGAGCAGTCGCAGGTAAGTTTCGTTGATGAGCGCGGCGGTTTGCAGCGTATGACCTCGCCGCTCGCTTCTCAAGTAGCGTTTCGCCAACCGGCGCAAGTCGTCATAGACAAGAGCGATCAGGTTCTCAAGCGCCAAAGGATTTCCGCCGCGCCAGTCGAAAAGAAGCTCTGTGATTCCCTCAGAAACGGATGTCATATAAATCACCTTTGCCTCGGGCAATGATTTTAATCTCGAAAGCCAATAAAGTTTGCCAGCGTGAATCGTTTCCAGAAAAGGGCCGCCCCTTCGTTATTAATAGACGTTAAACTTGTGCATGATACTTCACATTTTTTTGCCTCATCGTTTCGTTCGCTCCCTTTTAACCTCGTCTAAAAAATCTTGCAGGCGGATGATCCGATTTTGCCGCCGCTATCGCTTATATAGAGTGAAGGCCAATAACGGATTGCCTGAAATCCGGTAAAGGCTTTCTCATTTCAAATATATTGGCAAGGAGATAATCAGATGAAGAATAAGATGGCAAACTACAGATTTTTGACGTTGATAATGCTGATCCTGAATTTAATTATGGCACCGGCAATATCAGCACAGGAAAATGCACGAAAATCAGATCAAGACCCAATGCGACTTCCTGACAACTCACATATCATTAAGGAAATTGAAACCCGGGTAGCTGGCTCACCAGCTAATCTCGATGCCGTTCTTAAAAGAGCGGGGCTATCGGCTCGACTTATGAATTTCCGCCTCGCAACTCAGCAGGATTTCACCGCGCTAGGGTTAGGTAATGTGCTGTTTATTCCAATTCAAATCACAGATCAGCCTGATGGAAGAAAATCCGTTTACTTTCTGGCTCCGGGTAAGGAAACACTTACAGGGGTTTATGTGAATGGGAATGGCGTGGCGCTTGAATATGTAAAACGTCTTAGCGGCAGACGCGTCCCGGCGGCGGTAGGCGACCAATATTCTACGCGAGTGACTAATCTTGATGGCACAGTGCTTTATGCTGGCAACGGTGTGCTTGAGAAATTTGATGCCAGGGCTGGTAGTGGCAGCATCAAATATGAGGTTAAGTCAGGTGTCGGCTCGGCGGCAGGAATAATTATTGTAATAACACAGTCGCGTATATGGAGTATGCGCAAAAGGACAACTATCATATTCATATAAACAGTATAACTGGCACGCTTCGCCTGTTGCGTAATAATGACGAAGCGTGCCAGTTATTCCATTCCATTACTCGAAGCCGCTATCTATCCGCAAGACAGCTTATAATTCATCTTGCTAACGGCCTGCGCAGAATCGAAACGACTTCTCTGCCGCCTATAGCCGTGTCGCCTACGGTCACGCCGACAAAGACGAACCCATCGCTTCCCGCTTCGTTCAACTCTTTCTGCATGGTCGAAGTCTTTTTCGTAGCCAGCAGCTTATATTCCCACTTCATCGGCCTGGCTTCCGAATCGCGTTCGAGAATGACGACGACCTCTTTGCCGCCGAACGTGGACGAATATACAGACTGTCCTTTGTACTCGAATCCCGCATTGCCAGCTTCCTGCAACTCCTTTTGCATCGTCGAAGTTTTGCTCGTAGCCAGCAGTTTATAATCGTAACGTTTTTTGTTGTCCGCAGAATCTTTCGACATGATGACGACGACCTCAGAGCCTCCGAAAGATGTTTCGCCGCCCATCGTCCCTTCGTAATGGTATCCCGCGTCGGCGGCTTCGTTCATCTCTTTCTGCATGGTTGATGTCTTATTGGTCGCAAGCAATCGGAACTCGCGGCGCTGCCCCTGCGCCGGTTCAGCGCCGCGCTCTGTCGAAACGCCCATCGAGTTTGCTTGCCCAAACGCCATTGCTGTGAGGCAAAGCGTCCATACGCAAATTCGCATTAACATGATCTCCTCCTGATTTTCGATTCCCCAGATGCTTTAGCCTCGCGCAACTTAGGAATGTTGATTCAGACCAATATTGCAGAGTTGCCCGTTTAATATTTTAAACTCTTGAACTGTCGCTCACTCGTATCGCTTCCACTCTGATTCGTAGTAACGAACGAGGATTTGATTATCTAACCGATTGATCTCAACCGGCACAGGCTCAAGGTCAGCCGGTAAAACGAACATTGCAACCATTGACTCGTCGTTCAGATGGCGCAAACCCGCAGGCGCTCGCGCTGGCGGCTCGAACGCCGTCGCGCGAGCGAGCGCAAATCCCCACACGCCGCTGAAGGAAGGCACAGTCGTATGATACGCCCTGACAAAAAAACCTGCCGCTTCGATTGTTTTCAATATGCACCAGTACGACGAACGCGCATAGAGCGGCGATGTGCATTGCACGCCCACTGCTGCGTCCGGCGAAAGGCGCGATTTGAGCAAGCGATAAAAGCGCGTCGTGTAGAGTTTGCCGAGCGCGAAGGTGTTCGGGTCCGGGAAATCAATTATCGCAGCGTCAAACATCTCCTGCGTATCTTCGAGCCATATCATCGCATCTTTGTTAATCACGTGAACGCGCGGGTCAGAAAAAGAATGCCTGTTCAATTCGGCGAGCGGCGGAAAGGCTTGCGACAATTCTGTCATCGCCGGATCAAGATCAACCAGCGTGACCGATTCGACCGACGAGTGGCGCAGCACTTCGCGCATTGCCAGACCGTCGCCGCCTCCGAGCACAATCACACGGCGCGGATTGTTTGCCAGCGTCATCGCAGGATGCACCAGCGCTTCGTGATAGCGGTATTCGTCTACCGAACTGAACTGAAGATGATTGTTCAGGAAAAGCTGAAAGCCCGCCTTGCCTCGTGTGACGACGATTCGTTGATAAGGCGTCGTGCGCGAATAAACAATATCATCTGCGTACAACTCGTCTTCTTCGAGCGTCGTAAGCGCGCCTGCTTTGATGATCCCGATCACAAGCAATGCGATCACAAGACTCGCCCGCCCGCGCAGTCCCGTGACTCCGCCTTTGATCAGAGGTCGCATGAACCACGTCGCCCACAAGCCCACGCCCGCATTCAAAAGACCGAATATCAGAGACGTTCGCACAAGTCCTATCTTCGGCACAAAGAAAATCGGGAACAGGATTGAAGCTACGAGCGCGCCGACGTAATCGAATGTCAGCACACGCGACACCAGATCTTTGAAATCGAGATTGTCTTTGAGTATCCGCATCAACAACGGCAACT
>DATEKX010000199.1:0-2537 GCA_035277165.1 Blastocatellia bacterium
GGTGAACGTTAAAGATGTGAAGCGCGCGGTCGGGCGCGATTTCAACGTCTGCGCGCAGGCATCCGCGCTGCTCGCGCCCAAGCACTGTGATGTCATAATTGTGAGTGTCAAGCAAAGGGAATCGGCTCAGCACCACATTGCCGTAGACGCCGCCCTTCAGCATTCGAGTCCCGCCCACCGTATGAGTCATGCCAATCTCTTCGGCTATGAACTGCGCCTGATCTTTTTCGCGCGACTGGCCCGCTATGCTCAACACCTCTTGAAGCGCGATGATGTCTGCATTGATTTCGCGAAGGACTTCGATGATTCGCTGAGGGCGCACGCGGCGATCAAGCCCACGGCACTTATGAATGTTGTATGTTGCTATCCGTAACTTCATCTCGAAAATGCATCACTGTTGTCTTTCAAGCACCCAGCCGAGCCATTCGTGAAAGCGCTCGAATCTTGAGCGGTGCTTCCATTGCTCGTAAGTTATTCGGCGGCTGTCGGCCATGTCGCGCGCGAAATCTTCTTCGAGTCGCAGGGCAAACTTGTCATCGAAAACCGCGAGATTGACCTCGTCGTTCAAGCCGAATGAACGATTGTCAAAATTCGTCGAGCCTACGACGCTCCACAGCCCGTCAATTATCATGACCTTAGCGTGAATCATCGCAGGCTTGTATTCATAAATCTGCGCGCCCGCTTTCAACAGGTCGCCGTAAAGTCTGCGGCTCGAAGTCCGCGTTAGCATATGATCCGAATGGCTGCCCGGCGTGATGATCTTCACCTCGACCCCGCGCTCTTTGATGGCTCGAACCATTTCATCACGCGCGCTCTTGTCGGGCAGAAAGTAAGGCGTCGTAATACATATGTTTTTCTGCGCCGCTGCCAGAAGCGATTGAAAGAGCATGCGCGCCCGCGTAGACCCTCCGACCGAGGGCGAGCTATTGATTACCATTGCCACTGTCTCGCTATCGACTTTGCAGAGAGGGAAGTATTCTTTCTCGGTCAGCAATTCGCCCGAAGCTTCAAGCCAGTTTTCGGCAAACGTCGCTTGCAGAGATGTAACTTCTTCGCCCTCGACTCGGAACATCGTATCGCGCCATCGCGGATGCCTGCGTTTTCCTTTGTACCAGTGATCGGCAACGCCCGCGCCGCCTATGAATCCTATCTCCCCGTCAATGATGATCAGCTCGCGATGAGTGCGATTGTTGATGCGCGGCAGCGTGTCGAATCGAATCGGGTGATACCATACGACGAGCCCGCCCGCGTCCCGAAGCTCTTTAAAGTAGCTGTTCCAGGTAGCAAAGCTGCCGATTGCGTCGAGCACTATGTTGACTTGCACGCCTGCGCGAGCGCGTTCGGTGAGCGCTTCGATAAATCGGCTCGCGATCTTTCCTTTTTGAAAAATGTAAGCCTCGATGTTGATGTTGTGGCGAGCGTTGCGAATAGCGGAAAGCTCGGCTTCATAGTAGACTTCGCCGTTGGTCAATACTTCGATGCGATTGTATTTGTGAACTTGTGCGTCGGCAAGCGCCGAGAGTATGCGCTGAAACTCTTCCGAGTCGAGCGGGACCGAAGGCGATGTTCTTATTTTGTAGCGCAGTCCCGGCTCGAACAGCGCGAGAAAAAGCATCAATGCTAGGAAGGCAATGGCGATAGTAGCAATGACGTCGTATGCCGATACATCCATGCTTATAAGAGACACAGCAGCGAAAGAATTAGTACGCCCGGCACGACTCGAACGTGCGACCCCCTGCTTAGCTTACCACCCTCGATTTCCCGAAGCGGAATCAAACGATTCCGTTGTGGTCTGGACCATATCTTGGGCATTTCAGCCCGGATGCGTATGGCCTCTACGGTACCCCTGTGTAATCATCCGCAAATCTGACTTTCTTGGATTGATTATTTTTTGGATGGCTTATTCTGAGTGTCAGAGATACGTTAACGTCTTCTACTCTGAAATAATAACATCTGTCCGTTTCCGGGCAGTAGATGCAGAAAACATCAACCTGACACCTATCAATCGGCTTGCCGTGAGAACCGTTTTTATCTGCCCACCAGTTAATTAAATTAACTTGAAGACATCCATCAACGGCGCTTCTATATTTGACCTGTATCCTTATGAACTTGTTTCCGTCATAAGCTACAAGATCAAATGGAGCATGTTCCGTAGAAGGGAAAAGAACGATATATCCCTTCTCGACCAGATCACAGTAAGCCTTAGCCACTCCAACATCGCCTTTGTCTTTGGTGTGATGCTTGATTATTTTCATCCGTAATAATTTTCACATCGCATCAAAAAGCCGCAAAGCGACTTCACAAGGTTACCTCGGTGTTGTCATGGAAGCCGCAAAGCTTCTTTAGAGATTCACCGATATAGCATCCTCCACTGTACGAATTACTATTCTCCGCACAGGCTCCTATTTGAAGGCAGGTGCTCTATCCGACTGAGCTACGGGCGCATTCATTATCAAAGAAGCAAAAGTGACGAGTGACAACCGAATTAAATGCTCATCACTCATCACTCAATATTTGTTAAAGATAAAATGGTCGGG
>DATEKX010000200.1:0-3025 GCA_035277165.1 Blastocatellia bacterium
GGGTTATATGCTCTACCCTTACCGGCCAACGTCTGTGAAGAACCGGCAGCGTTTTAATTTCGGGTCGCTCTCTCCGAAAGCTTACAGCGAAGCGCAACAAGGCACTGAAAGCTGGAGCATGCAGACTGAGTGTCTTGTGCTCGCAGGTCAGGATACGACGCTCGATGTGAAAGTTAGATTCCTGCATCTGGTGATGCGCGAGGTCTGCGAAGCTGAAGAAGGCGCGATCAAACCGGTCGCGGCGCTTTGCGTTGACGGCCAGATGTTTCAAACCTGGCAGGAAGCCGTCGAGCGCGAAGTGCTGACGAAGACATTCACATTGAGCGAACTTACAACAAAGCGACAGCGAACCGACTTTTCGTTTCCGTCAAAGCAGGAGACAGAATCGTTGCGCGATTCGAGCGACAGGCTCGTCGGCGTGATTGTCCGAAATCAACAAGCCATCGAAGGGTCAATCGAAATTGAAGCCGAGCGCATCATAGATGGATTGTTCAAAATCACTGCGCGCATATTGAACCTGACTCCAATGGAAAGCGCGACCGATGCAAGTCGAGATGAAGCGTTGTTGAGCGCGCTGGTTTCGACTCACACGATTCTAAGCGCGAGAGGAGGCGAATTCATTTCGTCGCTCGACCCGCCGGACGAATTCCGCGATGCAGTCGCGCACTGCAACAACATAGGAACGTGGCCCGTGTTGGTAGGCGATGAAGGCGAGCGAGGTGTGATGCTCTCATCTCCAATAATACTTTACGACTATCCGCAGATCGCGCCGGAAAGTTCGGGCGATCTTTTCGACGGAACAGAGATTGATGAAATCCTGACGCTGCGAATCATGACTTTGACGGACGAAGAAAAACGCGAGATGCGCTCTGCGGATGAACGCGCGCGAAAGATTCTCGAAAGAACCGAAACGCTCCCGGCAGAGCAACTGATGAAGATGCACGGCGCAGTTCGCGGTCTTCGCCCTGTTGATAAGGAACACCAATGAACGATTGGGAATGGAGTTTACTGGAAGACAAAACTCCGATAGAGCGCGTCACTGTCTCTGGCATCGAGCTAAAGCCGGGTGATCGAGTCAGGTTGCGCCCGCGCGCAGGCGGCGACATCTTTGATCTGGCGCTTGCGGGAAAGATTGCTGTGATCGAATCCTTCGAGCAAGACTACGAAAACAAGATTCACCTAGCAGTAATTCTCGATGATGATCCGGGCAAAGACATGGGGTTGCTCAGGCAGCCGGGCCATCGCTTCTTCTTCTCTGTCGAAGAAGTCGAGCCGCTGATGCCCGGCGAAACGGAAGGCTAAGCTTGATGACGCGCCCTCGCATCCTGATCGCTTGCATCGGCAACATCTTCATGGGTGATGACGGGTTTGGAGTTGAAGTGGCGCGCGAGTTGGCAACCCGCACATTGCCGGATGATGTGCGATTGGTAGATTTCGGAATACGAGGTTTTGATCTGACTTATGCGCTGCTGGACGGTTACGACGTGACCATTTTTGTTGACGCGACCAGTCGCGGCGAAGCGCCGGGCACGCTCTACACAATCGAGCCTGATCTGGATGAACTGGGAGACCTCGACCCTCAGGAAATGATGGTTGAGCCGCACGGCATGAACCCGATGAAGGTGCTTGCGATGGTCAAATCAATGGGCGGAGAGTTCAAACGCATTCTGCTGGTCGGATGCGAGCCTGAAACGCTCGGCCCCGAAGAAGGGTTGATGGGTTTGAGCGAGCCTGTGCAAAGGGCTGTCGGCGAAGCGGTTCCTTTGATCTGCTCGCTCGTAACTCAGATTCAAGAAGCGTATAATGAAAACAAGACGCTGTGAGCAATACTCTTACACAAAGAGGTATCATCTCACATGAGCCTATTCGAAGAAAAAAAATCTGGAAATCATCTGATCTGGAAAGTGGTCGGAGGAGCAGCTCTGGCTGTTGTTGCAACCACGCTGGTCATGAATTTTAAAGACATAGTGCGGTACGTAAAAATCAGCACGATGTAAAGCATGTTGACTGGTGCTGAAGTCGAGCGGCAGCCATAGATGAAGCAGTCCAAGGCATATCATATTTTGAAAGACAAGGAGAACATCAATGCAAAACAATGGGGGCAATGGGTCTTCTGATGGCAAAGATATGTTATACGTCGCTGGCGGATTGGCTTTGATGGTGCTGGGAGCCGGGCTGATAATTTCTCATCCGGGAATTCGGCAATCTATAGCTGCCGGGCTGTCTTCGATACTGCCTGATTTGCAAGGCAAATTCGGCCCTGACCTGAGCACTCTGGGGCCTGATATTCAACGTTACATGAAGATCAAATCCATGTGATGTGTGGCGCTACGAAAGCCTGATAGCAATATCGCAAGGCAAGTTCGCCCGACCTGGTTGAGGTGTGCTGTGCCTTGCGATTTATCGACCTGTCTACACGAAAGCGACCGATTAAATGAGCGCAGATGAAAAGGCCGTCATTCGCTATATCGCCGACGCCGGACAAAGCAAATTCACAGTGCAGGCGTTCGCCTCAGGATTGCTATCGGGGTTTGGGCATAATCCCAATATCGCTATACGCGACTTCACGGGCGAAGCGCAGTGCGTGCCGGGTTCTTTGACAAACGCTTCGGTGCGATTTGCGATCAATGCAGAATCTCTCGCCGTCATTGATGATGTCAAAGAGAAAGATCGCAAGGAAATCGAAAATATGATGCACGACACTGTGCTGGAAACCTCTCGATACCCTGAGATAAGTTTTCAGAGCACCAATATCACTGTGACGAGGATTGTCGTAGGCCGGTACAAAGCGAGGATCATCGGCGAACTGACGATGCACGGCGTAACTCGCGGCAACCTGTGGATTCAAGCGCAGGTGAAGATCGAAGGCGAGCGTCTACGCGCGACAGGTGATTTCAGCTTGAAACAGACCGATTACAACATCAAGCTTGTTTCCGTCGCCGGGGGCGCGCTCAAACTCAAAGACGAATTGAAGTTCACCTTCGACATCGCAGCTCACCAAGAGCAAGTATGAATTATATTGAAA
>DATEKX010000201.1:0-8079 GCA_035277165.1 Blastocatellia bacterium
AGGAAGCGCTGTTCAAAGTCGAAGGCGGGCTGACTCTCGATTCGGTCTCGCATACGCTGCGGCTCTACGTCGAAGGGCTGACGGGCCGTGCCCTCAACATAACCTCGCTCGCTTCGATACCCGAAGAAGCGAAGATCGGCGATGGCAAAACTATCTATCTCCCGTCGGTCGTCGCAGAGTTTGAAACTGAAAACGAAAACTTCAGGCTTTTCAAAGTGCTCGCGGCGCATGCGGCAGGGCAAATCGAGTTCGAGACTTACACGATTGACAGCCCCAACATCATCGCTGCGCTTGATGAAACACGCGCGGCGTTTCAACATGCTGACAGCGGCGCGGCAAAAGTAACGCCCGCTGAAATCAATTTTCTTTCCGTGTTGTCCGAGTTCCCAAGCACAGAGCTTGCGCTCAGACTCTTCACGACTATAGAGAATGGTCGCATTGATTATCTGGTGCGCGCTGCGTATCGCGGAATCCGCCGCGACCTCGACTTTGTCAGAGGCCGTTTGATCGAACGCCGTCCTGACATCGAAGACATTCCGCACGAGTTGGTGCCTTTCGAGTTGCTCTTTCAACTTGCAATATGCGGAGGCGCGACGGCTGAAACTCGCAGAGCTTATCCGGTGATCGTGCGAGAGCTTGAGCAGATTCTTGCCGACTACATCTTTCGCAACGACGCGACCGTTGGCGATTCATTGATGGCAACGCGCCGAATTTACGATTACTTTGTTGAGCAACCCGAGCAATCTGATTCTCAAACTGACAATTCGGAAAACAAGAGTGAAGATGACGGCAAGGGCAGTCAGGCATCGCTCTCCGACGTGAACGCGGAGAAGTCCGCCGAGCAAAGTCAGATGGAAGTCCGCGAAGACCCTTTCAGTTTCTGGTCGAACGGGCAGACGCAAGAGATGATGCCCGATCAGGAGTTGATGAATCAATCGGCGAATGCGATGGAGTCTGCCGAACAAGACCTCGAAAAAGGCGACCGCGCGTTTTATTACGACGAGTGGGATCGCGAGCTTGGCGATTATCGCACTCGCTGGTGCCGAGTCATTCAACGCGGAGGGGCTCGCGGATCTCGTGGTTTCGTCGAACATGTTCGCAGTCGTTACAGCGGGATCATCTCTTCGATTCGTTATCAGTTTCAAATGCTGCGGCCTGAAAACCTGCGTCGCATTCGCGGCGAGATTGACGGCGAAGATTACGATCTTCAGGCCGTGATTGATTACGCGCTGGACAAACGCAGCACGGGCTTGATTGACGACCGCTTATACACTCGAAAGCTGAGGCGCGAGCGCGATGTTGCGGTCTCGTTCCTGCTCGACATGTCGAGTTCGACTGCGCGAACGATCAGCCGATTCCCGAATAACCCATACACGCAGCCGGGGCAGCGCATCATTGATATTGAAAAAGAAGGATTGGTGTTGATGAGCGAAGCGCTCGAAGCCGTCGGCGATGCTTATTCGATGCAAGGCTTCACGAGCGAAGGCCGTCGCAACGTGAAGTTTTACGTCATCAAAGATTTTTCAGAAGGCTATTCGTCGGATGTCGAGCGCAGAATCGGCGGCATCACTTATCAGAACAACACCAGATTAGGCGCTGCGATTCGCCACGCAATGACGAGGCTGGCGGCGCAGGATGCTCGCACAAAACTGTTGATAGTTCTTTCGGACGGGCGGCCTTACGATCACGACTACGGCGACAGCCGCTACGCGCGCGAAGACACGAGGATGGCGTTGAGGCAGGCTCGCATTGAAGGTATAGTTCCCTTCTGCATCACGATTGACCGAGAGAGCGAAGACCAGTTGCGCGATATGTACGGCGAAGTGGGCTACACGATTATTGACGATGTGTTGAGCTTGCCGGAGCGATTGCCGGGCATATATAGCAAGCTGACGACCTGACTCTAGTATGAAGTGACGATGAGGTTTCGTTGGAACGGACAAATATTTATCTTGACGGGACAACCACAAAGAAGAAGAATGAATTAATAAAAAGGACTTTTGAAACTTAGGCCGCGCCCAACAACACGTTGCAAGCGAGCGCCGCCTGAACGTGAGCGTTAGACGCCTGATCGTAAGTAAAGCTAGAATGTTCGATATGATTGGGAATGCAGCTAAACCAAGAATTTTCGCCTTCATCATTGATAACCTTATTGCTACGATTCTCGCCCTCCTTTCCGTAGCCATACTGAGTTCTAAAAGCGCAGTAGTAAGTGGAATAATTCTATGTCTCACATACTTGCTCTATTATTTAGTTTTTGAAGCTTTCTGGTCTCGGACGCCAGGCAAATTCATACAGGGATTGGAAGTGCGAAAGCTGAATGGGGGCAAATGTGATTTGAAAGCGGCAATAATAAGAACTGGACTAAGAATATTGGAAGCAGACCCGCTGTTGCTTGGTGGCTTACCAGCAGGCATAGCTATCATTTCCTCCAAGCGAAAGCAGCGACTAGGAGATATGCTGGCAAGGACAGTAGTAATAACGAAGAAGTCATGAGAAGGTTTGATTGGCTACAACGGCGTCTAACACGAGCATGCAGCAGAGAGGCTGCGAACAAGGGTTTGAATGAAAGCCAGTTTGCATCGCGGCCCCGCTGAACGTGAGCGTTAGACGCTAATGCCAGTCTGTAAATGGAGAGGGTAATATGCCAAAGAAGGCCAACCTACGACGGCGCATAAACAAAGCGCGGCAAGAGCTTTAATCGAAGCCGTTAAGATGAAATCAAAAGGAGTCAAGTATGCTGCCGCTATTCCTCGACAACATTCATTATTACAAGATGGATGGTAAATTTTCCTTTTCCGGTGATCTGATTATAACCCCCAAGATCATTTATTATTTTCCTCATACTGATTTGGAGCAAGAAAGAATCAATCGAGGAAGTGAGGTCGAACCGGGCTTTTTTGGTTCTGAGGCTTTAGGCAACTTCTTTAAGAACGCCCTGACAAATTTCGGTCTGATCCAGCCAATCAATCGCCCCAAGTCCTGGAAGACGGTGATGTGGAAGTGGGGAGATCCTGTCGAAGTGTTGCAATCGAGACTTGATGCCCTTATCGCAGAATTAAAGCATAGCGCAAGACACAACCCGGAGTTCACTTCCAGTCTGCCAATTCCCTGCAGGTTTATGACCAACGTTGTAAAGCAAATGAATATAGATAAAGATGGTGTGCTGAGCTTTGAAGCTGATTATGACAGGCACGATCTCAACATAGGCAATGAAAAGAAAAGAGATGTACAAGAAGCTTTATTGGAGGGGGAATTCGCGGTGAATATACTGTAGTGTGCAATAAGGGATCAAGGAGTTGGTTCCTTTCGTAAAACTCGGCTTTGCCCAAAAACCTAACCAAAAACTTAACAACTCAACCAAAATCTAATCTGATGATAGTTTTCGGCTCAAATATCCGCCTTAACAGATGAGCGCAGATAATCGCCCAATATTAAGAAAAGGAGTATGTATATGAGCAAGCAAGACAAACAGGAACCAATCAATCAGCAATCCGTGATCGAAGACAAGACCGTCAATGAAAAACAGGTCGATGAGAGCAAGAGCAGCCTGAGTAACCCAACAGGAGTATTCGTCGATTCAACCGGCACTCTTTGGTAGCACGAATCGGCATCAGCCCGACTGATCCAGTTACGTTCGCAGGCATTGCGGCAATTGTGATGGCAGCATTTTACTTCCCTGCCAGACGCGCAACAAAAGTTGATCCGATGGTTGCGCTCAGAAGCGAGTGAAGCGGAATAAACGATGAATGATGAATTAAGAGTCTCTCTATCAATTCATCATTCCGCATTCATCGTTTATTCCGCTTATTCGTATCTGAGAGCTTCGATGGGGTCGAGACGCGCGGCTTTACGCGCAGGCCACACTCCGAAAACAAGGCCGATGGCGACTGAAACCGTCAGCCCTGTCGTCACTGCCCACATCGGTATTGACGCAGGCAGTGATGGGAATATCAGCATGATGAGATAACTGGCTCCGACTGCCAGCGCAACTCCAAGAATCCCACCCAGAAACGTCAGCGTCATGGCTTCAAACAAAAACTGTCTGACTATATCTTTAGCGCGCGCGCCAATCGCTTTGCGAACGCCTATCTCTTGCGTGCGCTCGGTCACGCTCACAAGCATGATGTTCATTACGCCGATGCCGCCTACGAGCAATCCTATGCCTGAGATTGCGATTGCAATCAATCCGACCATAGCGAATATGCTGTCGAATTGCTTGATGAGTTTGTCAACCGTATTCAAATCGAAATTATTTGGCTCGCTGTATTTCACTTCGCGCTGGCGGCGAAGTATATCTTCGACATGATCAAGCGCCTGATGTATCATCCCCGACTTCGAGCGGATGTTGAACATAATCCATTCGCTGCGGGGCGACATCTTGCGTCCCGTGCGATAGGGAATGAATACGGCGTTGTCTTCTTCGCTCTCGCCTGTAAAGAATGCGACCTTGCGTTTTTCCAGCACGCCGACTATCTCGAATATCTTGCCGTAAAAGGTCACCTGTGACCCGACGACTCTCGATTGATTGGGGAACAAAGCTTCTGCGACCTGCGGGCCGATGACCATCACTTCGCGCCTGTGCTGGTCATCAATTTCGTTGAAGAATCGGCCTTCGGAAATGCCCATGTTAGTCACATCGGCGTAATTCGCCGACACTCCTGAAATCTGGCCTTGCGCATACTTCGTGTTGCCGTAGGCGATGGTTCTCTCTTCCCGAGAAGAGAGCCACATCCACACTTGTTTGGAGACGGCTTCGACGGCAGGAGCTTGCGCGCTGATCGCTTCGGCGTCTTCGTCCGTGAGCGGCTTGCGGCTGCGTTCCGAGCGGTCGCGCCCCATCTGTATTCCTGTCGAAAGATGAAATGCGTAAATATTGTTCACGCCGAAATCTTCGACGTAGCGAATCAGGTTCGAGCGAAGCCCCGTAAGAATTGATGCGACCGCGATGACAGTGGCTACTCCCACGACGATGCCTAACACTGTGAGGAAGCTTCTGAACTTGTGCGCGCGAACGTTGTCGAGCGCCATCATTAAAGTCTCTTTCGGTACTAAAGCTATCTTTTTCACATCCGCACCTGCAGTCTTTAGGTTGTCTTCGTCAGCGCGATAATGGGGTCGAGCTTGGCGGCCTTCATCGCGGGATAAATTCCAAATATCATTCCGATTCCGCCTGACACGATTAGCGAAATCAGGACGTAGGCCGGAGTAATCGTCATCGGCACGGGCGTCGTGTTCGAGATCAGAAATGAAATGCCTGCCGCAAGCAAAAGCCCGAACAGCCCGCCGAACGAAGACAACAAAGATGATTCAATCAAAAATTGCATCAGTATGTGTTTGCGACGGGCTCCGAGCGATTTGCGCAGCCCGATCTCGAACGTGCGTTCGGTGACGCTGACTAGCATGATGTTCATCACGACGATTCCGCCGACCAGAAGCGAGATGAAAGTAACGGGGACGACGACGCCACTGATAGCGCCGGTCATCTGATCAATCTGACTTGTTACCTGCTTATCATCCACAATAGAGAAATCGTCCAACTGGTTGCCTTTCAATTTGTGCTTATTGCGCAGTTGGACGCGCGCCTGCTCAAGTGTGGCTTCAAATCGTTCGCGGCTTTCGGCCTTGCCGTGAACGAACAGGCTCTGCCTTGTGCCGAACATCTTCTGCCACATCGTAAGCGGGATGTATACGTGATTGTCCATTGAATTGCCGAACATCGAGCCGCGCTTTTCTTCGACGCCTACAATCGTCATGGGCAGGTCTCTGATCTTGAGAGTCTTGCCAATCGGGTCCATGCCGGAAAAAAACTTTTCCCTGACATCAGCGCCGAGCACGCAAACCATATCGGATCGTTCGACTTCGTGAGTGAGAATAAAGCGGCCTTCCGAAATGTTCTTATCTTCGATTTGAGCCATGTTGGCCGTAACGCCCGCGATCTGGGTCGCAAGCATGTCCTGGCCTTCGTACTTCAAATCTTGAGAGGTGTTGGCCTGCGCGCCGATTTCGGTGCAGGTGGAGCATTGATGTTGAAGCCACTCCATATCGTCCCAGCGCAGAGGCTTGTTGCGCTTGTTCATCGCGTCCCACTCTTCGTCGGTCAGATGCCCGACAGATGCCATTCGCGCAATCATGAAGTGATTCACGCCCAGGACTTTGGAGATTTGAGTTGTAACATACGTGTTCAGGCCGTTAATCGAAGCGCCCACAACGACGACAGAAGCGACGCCGATGATTATTCCGATGAGCGTCAGGAATGCGCGCATCTTGTGAGCAAAGATTGATTGCAGGGCGATTTTGGTTGCGTCGAGATAGAAAGAATAAAAACTTCTCATAAGTTCAGACCGTGTATTTTCTGATTAGCCAACTGGCTTTACGACGATCAAGCAAAGAATGTTTACAGTAAGTATTACGGAAGAGGGATAGATGAAGGGTGCAGCCGATGAGTTGCTTCGCTGCATTAAATTACGACGGCGCAGGATTATGTCGATTAAATGTCGGGAATTGTTTTACAAGCCAATTGCGTCTATTAATCATGGAGGTCATTTATGAATAAAAATATTTTGCGGCGCGCGATACGAGCCAGCGCGACGGTTTTACCGATAATTCTGCTGGCGTTTATCTCATTTGCCCGTAATGATAGCGGTTCAAACGCAGGGCTTCCCGCACCAGCCTGCGTGATTCAGGATTCAAAAGGCAGACCTGTGCTCAACAACAGCGATGCGCTTGCAAAACTCCTGCTGTCGGGCGGCGCGTGTCCTGTTAATGTTTTCGAGCTTCGCGCACGCCTGCTGGCTGGCGGAGCTAAAATAAAGACGGCTCTGGTTGCCAATCGTGGGTTTCACAATGCCAGTTCTGACAGCTTCAGCATGTTTGAAATGGTTACGGGCCGCCTCGACCCGCTCGGCATAACGATTGATGACGGAGATTTCTTTTTCGGGCACTTCACCGCAAGCAAAGCAGTGAACACGCTCTTTGCAAATCAACGGCCTGAGAGCGAGGCTCTGATGGTCGAGTTAATAGCATGGGATACGGATAAGCAGGTATTTAATTTTTACGAAATGATCGGCGACGGCAGGCAGGGCAAATGGTTTTATAGAGGCGATTCATTAGATATACAGGCTGATGTGAAGTTCCTGCACCGGCAAACAAATCCAAATAATCCGCGATTCGGAAGCAATCTCAGGTGTTCAGGATGTCACACGGCGGGAGGCCCGATAATGAAAGAGCTTGTGCCTCCTTATAACGACTGGTGGATAAATGAACGTCATCTCAGTTTCGGCAAAGCGAAGCCGGACGCTGAACTCTCTCGAATATTTCAGGGGCTTGTCGATGCCAGCGAGCTTTCAAACGCTGTAAGAGTCGGAGTGTCGAAGCTGCTTTCAAGCGCGAAATTCCAACAAGCTGGAAAAGCTCTGTCACTTCAAGAACAGTTGAGGCCGCTATTCTGCCCCGTCGAGTTAAATCTGGAATCCGATTTCGCGCCGCTTGATCAGAAAGCCGCCAGAGTACAAATCCCATCCGCTTTTTTTGTGAACATAATGTTGGCTCAAGACACAATATCAATTGAGCGAGCTCATTACGATGCGGCGTTGGTTGCGTTGAAAGCTGCTTTTCCTGAAACTCTGCTGGCCGACGCAGATCATGGATGGCTGACTCCTGTAAAAGCATTCTCTGACACAGAGATTATTGAATCGCTCATCAAGCAGGGCTTGATAGATAAGGAATTCGCCATTGATGTTTTGGCAGTTGATATGACAAACCCTGTATTCTCAACGGCCCGCGCCAGCCTGCTGCGGCTATTGCCCGACAGCGCAATAAGTGATTGGAAAGAAAAATTCAAAGCTAATCTCAAAGCCAACGCAAGCCGCAATCCGGCGGCGCAGGAGCTTCTAAATAATCTCACAGATCAGAGCAGGGATATAAAGTTTCATCAAGCCAGGGCGCTTCGCATTTTAAGTCAGTGTCAAAAGAGCCTTCAGGAAAAAAGCGCGGCGCTCGAAATGTATAAGCTACTGGCTCAAAGGCGAGCCGAAGCCTTCGCATCTGAAATATCAAAGAACCCGGAAGGGCAAATCT
>DATEKX010000202.1:0-4424 GCA_035277165.1 Blastocatellia bacterium
ATGTTTGCTCCTTCTGCCTGAGTTGAAAGGGGATTTGCGCGGTCAAAATCATGTCTTCGATTTTGACCGCGTCTGGTTGAATATCACTTGCCGCCTTCGTCAGTCATCTTCATTGTTTCGGGGTTCCAGTTCATTATGCGATTTTCGTAATAGCTCTGGTTCGTCAGCAGTGCGGGACCGGCGGCGCGCACTCCGAACGTTGCGTCTTCGACGACCTTGCCGCCCGAACGAATCGCATTGAAGAAGTTGCGGAAGTGATCGAGCGAATCGCTGTAGCCCGCTGGCGCAGAATAAATCTCGTCGCTCGACTGGCTGATCGTAGGCGTCGTGGGCAGCGGATATTTGGCTCGATACTCTTTGACAAACTGCTCCTGAATCTCTTTCGGGAAGGTATCAATGTTGTAGCCGGGTTCTTTCGATCTCTGTTTGCGCGTAACTGTGATTCCTCGACCGCCGAGCGCGATAACGCCTTCGCTGCCGACAAGCCGATAACCCGAATCTTCAAACCCGTTCGGATCAACCGCGCCGTCAACGAAATTGACTCTGAGCGAGACATTGAACCCCGGCTTGCCTGCCGCCTGCGGGTAATCGCACAGCCCAAGCAAAACGTCCGGCACGTCGCGCCCGTCATTCCAGTATCGCAACCCGCCTGTGCCGAGCACGCGAGTCGGGCCGTTTATGCCGACCATAAAATGCAATCCAGAAAACAGATGGATGAACAGGTCGCCGCCGATGCCTGTTCCATATGCGCGGTAGTTGCGCCAGCGGAAAAGTCTGATCGGCTCGAACGGAACTTTCGGCGCATTGCCAAGGAAACGATCCCAATCAATTCGCTCAGGCGTAGCGTCGGGCGGAATCGAATACTGCCACGCGGATTGCGGCGAGCGGCGATTCAGCCATATGTCAACCATATTCAAATTGCCGATGACGCCCGATGCCAGCACCTCTTTCGCTTTCGCGTAGATGATGGAACTGACGCGCTGGCTGCCGACTTGAAATACTTTGCCCGACTCTTTTTCCGCTTTGATGACCTTATGACCGTCGGGCAGCATTTGTACCATAGGCTTTTCGCAATAGACGTGTTTGCCTGCCTTCAACGCATCGACGCAAATCTGCGCGTGCCAGTGATCGGGCGTCCCGATGATGACTGCATCAATATCATTGCGCGCCAGTATTTCGCGGTAATCGCGTGTGGTGAAAATCTGTTTGCCCCAGTTTTCCTGCGCGCGTTCTCTGCGCCCGTCATAGATGTCTGCGACGGCGACAAGTTCAGCCATGCCTGTTTGCAGCGCGACGCGCGTATCGCTCGAACCCTGCCCGCCTATGCCTATAGTCGCAAGGCGAATCTTGTCATTAGCCGAAACCTTCTGCGGCTCCTGATCGGCTTCGAGGACGTATTCGTTAGCCGTAACTTTGCGCGCGCCGATAAACACACTGCCCGCCGCCGCGCCCATCTTGATGAAGTCCCTACGCGATGTCTTGTTCATATATAACCTCGCTCGATTCTTAGTTAAACTGTTTGGATGAATGCATTCTACTCCTAAACGCGGAAGAATGCGCAATAGAAATACGGAAGTATGAATGACGAACGATCATCTTTCATACTTCCGTATTTCTTTCGCTCTAGTGTTTGCCGCCCCTGCGGTATTCTTCAATAGCTCTCTTTTTTTCCCGCCCTATGTCTTCAAGCTTTTCCAACCACTTCTTTTTGAATGGCACAAGCGCGTCCCGCAATGCTTCTGCAATCGCTAGATTGCGAAACCATTTCTTGTCGGCAGGCACGATGAACCATGGCGCGTGTTTCGTGCTGCAACGATTGAGCGCGTCCTCGTATGCTTCTGTGTAATCGTCCCAGTATTCGCGCTCTTTCCAATCACTGCCCGACAGCTTCCATGATTTGACCGAATCTTTTTCGCGTTCGAGTAGTCGCTGCTCCTGTTCATCTTTGCTGATGTGGAGATAGAACTTCAAAATGAGAGTGTTGGAATCCGTCAGCAAACGCTCGAAAGCGTTGATGTGCTCGTAACGCGAACGCCAGACTTCTTCCGGCGCTATGTTATGGACGCGCACCACCAGCACGTCTTCATAATGCGAGCGGTTGAAAATTTTGATGTGTCCTGTTTCGGGCGTCTGTTGGTGTATGCGCCAGAGGAAATCGTGAGCGAGTTCTTTCTCCGTAGGGACTTTGAAAGAAGCCACTTCGCAGCCCTGCGAATTCAGCGGCCCACAGACGTGGCGAATCGTGCCGTCTTTGCCGCTGGTGTCGCGCCCTTGCAGGATGATGAGCACGCTCTGATGCTGCGCCGCGTAAAGAAGCTCTTGCAACTCGACCAACTCGGCGACAATCTCTGCGGTCTTCTTTTCGGCTTCTTCACGTTTTAATCCCGCTTTATCGCCGGGGTCGAAATCCTTCAGCTTGATTCGGCGGTCGCCTTCCAGTCGATATGCATAGCTCATCGTGATCTCCTCAAAAATAGCGGCAAGAGTATAGCTTAACGAAAGTCAAAGGTTAAGTCTTACGGCAGCGACAGGTTTGCCGACGCCTGTTGTTTGGCTATAATCCCAGTTCGAGGCTTCTCTATGGAAAATACTATCGAAAAAATTGACATAGACACCCTGATGGCGCGCCTTGAAGCGCGCGAGCGGCTGACGTTTTGCGAGTGGAAGCTTGTTGAAGACTCTGCTTCTACGAAAGAGCTTGGCCGTCTGGCAGACCAGTTGCGCGAATCATTTCACCCCGACAACGTCGTCACTTATGTTGTTGACCGCAATGTGAATTACTCGAACGTATGCGTGTCGGTCTGCACGTTCTGCGCTTTTTATCGCAAGCCCGGATCAGATGAAGGCTATGTTCACAGCTACGAAGAGATTTACCGCAAGGTCGAAGAGATGATCGAACTGGGCGGCAGCGGCGTGTTGATGCAGGGCGGCTTGCATCCTGATCTGCCGCTTGATTACTACACGGGGCTGCTGAGCGAATTGAAAAGCCGCTATAAGATTCACCTTCACTGCTTCTCGCCGCCTGAGATAGATCACCTGGCAAAGATCACGGGATTGGGCGTTGAAGGCGTGTTGAAACAGTTGCGCGAGGCGGGGCTTGATTCCATACCGGGCGGCGGCGGAGAGATACTAGTAGATGAAATTCGCCGCAAACGTCGCACGCATTGCAACACCGCTGAATGGCTGAACGTGATGGACGTGGCGCATTCGATGGGCATACCGACTACTGCGACGATGATGTTCGGAATGGGTGAAACCCGCGACCACAGGTTGCTGCACCTCGAACGATTGCGCGAGCTTCAGGAACGCAATCCCGGATTTGTTTCCTTCATCCCCTGGACGCTTCAGCCCGACAACACTCCCATCGGCAAGCGATTCCCTGATCGCATATCCGGCGACGAATACTTGCGCTGGCTTGCAATCGGCAGGCTCTATCTGGCTGGCATTCCGAACGTTCAAGCGTCGTGGTTGACGCAGGGGCTTGATGTCGGCAGGCAAGGATTGCATTACGGCGCGAATGATCTAGGCAGCACTATGATCGAAGAGAACGTGATTACACCCGCAGGCGCGCATCATCGCGCGAATGAATTGATGCTGCGCGAAGCGATCATTGCCGAAGGCTTCACGCCCGTCAAACGACGAGCCGATTATGTGAGAACAGAGCAACCGGTTTAGTTCAGACATTGCCTTGAGGCGCAGCAGATGAGTGAACCGACAGAACGATTGCAACTCGGCGATATGAGCGCGGAGGAGTTTCGCCGTTACGGCCACCGCGTAGTGGATTGGATAGCCGATTATCTGGCTCAACCTGAAAACTATCCTGTGCTGTCTCGCAACGAGCCGGGACAGGTGAAGGCCGCTTTGCCTGCGAGCGCTCCAGAACGCGGCGAGAGCATGGAAGATATTTTGGCCGACCTCGACCGCATAATACTTCCGGGCGTGACGCACTGGAATCATCCGGGTTTTTTTGCTTACTTCGCCACCAGCGGGTCGGGGCCGGGGATACTGGGCGAGATGTTTTCGGCAGCCTTCAACGTCAATGCGATGCTGTGGCGCACTTCGCCGTCGGCGACAGAGCTTGAAGAAGTAACGCTCAACTGGCTGCGACAGATGATGGGCTTGCCGGAAAACTTTTCCGGCGTGATCTACGACCTGGCTTCCGTTTCTACGCTGTGCGCGATAGCCGCAGCGCGCGAAGTAGCACCCCCTGGAAGGCTTCGCCTATACGCTTCCGAGCAGGCTCACTCGTCGGTAGATAAAGGCGTGATGACGCTTGGCATGGGACGAGACGGCGTGCGGAAAATCGCGACCGATGCCGAATATCGAATGAAGCCGGACGCGCTCGCTCAAGCTATTAAAGAAGACCGCGCCGAAGGGTGGCAGCCTTTCTGCGTCGTCGCAACCGTAGGCACTACCTCAATGTC
>DATEKX010000203.1:0-7795 GCA_035277165.1 Blastocatellia bacterium
TCATAGCAGGCGAGATAACAATCTCTGTCGCAGACATTGATCTCATCTTCGTAGGTTTGAATCTCCTGCTCGGCTCGGTCGAAGCAATAGACGAAGTGCTTGATAAAAGAAAGAAAGTGACGAGCGGTGAGTGATGGGTTAAAGTCTGTTTTAGAAAGTAGCTCCGTAGGAGCGACCTATCAGCCAAGAGGTCGCTCCTACGGAGCTACTGAAATTCTACTAATCCCGGAACTATAAACAGGTCGTCCCTAACGGGACTGCTAAAACTCGTCACTCATTACTGTTCTATGAACCTCTACGCATACTGCTTGAGCGATGAAGTCACGCCCGTCCCGCTTGAATCCTTACAGGGCATTCAGGGAGCGGCAACCCGATTGATTGATTACAAATCAATTCGCGCAGTCGTAAGCCATTTTGATGGCGAGCGCGCGGAAGTCACGCGCGAAAACGCGTTCCTGCATGATGGCGTCATTCGGCAAGTCCTTAAACAAACAACGCCGCTCCCATTTCGCTTCGGCGCGGTCGTGAGCGATAAAGAACTTGAAGCTTATATTACAAAGCATGGTGACGAGCTGTTTTCTCAGCTTGCAAGAGTGCGCGGCGCGGTCGAGATGAGTGTAAAGATTCTTTGGAACGCCGAAGCTATAAAGCAGGCGGGCGTGGAGATGGCCGAACGCTTGCGCGACAAAAACAGAGATGAAGCAATGGGGCCGGGGGCCAGTTTTCTACAGTCAAAACGACGCGAGTTAATCGGCGACAAGGCGCTCAAATCGCGAGCCGAAGAGTTGGCCGCGTGGCTCGGCGAGCGGCTGGGCGCGACTGTACGCGAATCGGTCGCGCGAGTGCTTCCCAGTCCTGCGATGGCTGTCGCAGTCTCGCATCTGGTCGAGCGCGCAAGGCTCGACCAGTATAATGAACGCCTCGCAACGGCGCGAAAAGAGCGCGGCGAGCTTCGCTTTTTGACGAGCGGAGTCTGGCCGCCTTACAGTTTCTGCAATCTCGACTCTTGAATGTTGGCTTGATTCAGAGTAATGTCTGAGAGTTGCGTGGACGCAGCTTGGAGAAAATCAAGGTGGGAGAGGTGTTTCCTTCGTCAATCCAGTCGAAGGTAGAGACTGCGCACGCAGAGGAGTTCTTAGAAGAACTCCGGCATGTCTCCGAAAGCTTACCCGAGCGAATCAACATTGACGCAAAATCAGTAGAGCAGGGATTGGCTAAACTCGTTTTGAGCTTGATAGAGCTTATACGCCGCTTGCTGGAGAAACAAGCAGTCCGAAGAATGGAAGGCGGCGATCTGTCGCCACAGCAAATCGAAGAACTGGGACTCGCCTTGATGAAGCTCGAAGAAAAGATGGAAGAATTGAAAGCGCAGTTCGGGCTGTCGAGTGAAGACCTCAATCTCGACCTCGGACCTATCGGTCGTTTGATCTAAGTGCAATGACAAGCGACAACTTGCTTGTCATTTGTCACTACTTCGCGGAGGAGTAAATTATTGTCGAGTGAGCGATCAAGTCTAATCACATCACGTCCGCCGGGACTGGTGGACGTGCTGGACCGAATTCTCGATAAGGGATTGGTTATAGCGGGCGACATTAAAGTGTCGCTCGCAAACGTAGAACTGCTGACATTACAGATACGCTTGCTCGTCTGCTCGATAGACAAAGCCGAGCAGATCGGGTTGAACTGGTGGCGCTACGATACCAATCTCACAAAACGCGCTGAACGGGCCGAAGAAGAGAACGCCGAATTGCGCGAGCGGCTTGCCGAACTCGAACGCCAGGTGAGGCAATTGACAGCGCCTTCGGGCGAAAAGCCTGAGACGCAACGCCGCAACGCGACTGATGCAACTAAAAAGAAGCGGGGGACACGCACCTGAATGATGATTTATGAACTATGAATGATGAACTGAAACGGCTTTTACGCATTCATTCATTATTCGTAATTCATCACTCATCGTTTCAAAGATACCTTCGCACTGCGTGCCGAGCGTATTAGATCGCGCGCAATCTGGTAATAGATTTTCGGAAAGAGGGATTAAGCCAATGGCCGTTGAAAGAGCTCCTGGTGGAAGCAGCCTGATAGATGTGCTGGACCGCGTGCTGGACAAAGGCATCGTCATTGACGCATGGGTGCGCATCTCGCTTGTGGGCATTGACCTGATCACGATTGAAGCGCGCGTCGTTGTGGCTTCGATTGATACTTATTTAAAATATGCGGAGGCTGTTGGTCTCACAGCCCCCGTATCTCGTCCCGTTATCCCGACGGGCACTGGCGATGTCATTGAAGAAGAGACGACGCGCCGCCGCACGATTGAGCGTGGGTAAAAGACAAAGGGATAGGCCAGAGGCTAAGGGTTAGTTACAAATTAATAGCTGACCACTGATCTCTGACTTCTGACCTGTACGTATGGAAGACGGGCAGACACAGGCAGCAAAAGTAGACACAGCGCTTGCGCAAAGTGCTTCGGCAGACGTGCGCTCTCGGCAGAACGATATCATATTCGAGATGACGACGCAGTTGCTCGCCACTCAGAGCCTTGAAGAAGGACTGCTGCTTGCGCTTGATACGGTGACTGCCGACCTCGGCTACTCTTGCGCTGCGATTGCTCTCATTGACAATCGCAACGCTACCTTGCGAATGAAGATGGCCGTTGGGTTCCAGGACAATACTGCAATCGAATCAATAGAGATGCCGCTGGATTCGGGCGCGCTGTCGGTTTCGATAGTTCACGACGGTCGCCCGGCCTGGATCAAACGACAATCGAATGGAGCGCCGTCTTTGTTTGCCCCTGACATGATGCAGACCGATCTGCTTGCCTTGCCGCTGTTCGGCGGACAAGGGCTATCGGAAAAAACGGAAGGCGAGTACGCCCGCCGGTCAGTGGCCGACAGCAAATACTGGATGCCCGAAGCCATGTGTCTGGGCGCGCTTTATGTCGGAGCAGACGAAGGCGCAACAAATGCCGACGCGCTTTTGTTGCTCACGCGATTTGCAGATCGCTTAGGCGTCTGCATAGCCGCAGGCATACAGAGCAACCGAATGCTCGCCAACGTTGACAAGTTGCAACGCGAGCGGCAATGGGTCGAGTCAATCATGAAATCTGTTGCCGACCCTATCGTGCTCACCAATTTAGACAACGAAATTCTGTTGCAGAACCGCCGCGCTGAAGAACTCTTCAGCGGCTCCGTCAATGCAAACGAAGGCAAACGCCGCGCGCTCAAGATGAACGACCTGCTCTTTTCGGCTTATCTTTCGAGCGCGGTCGTTTCTTCACCCGAAGTCATAGGCCGCGACCTGACGCTGGTTGACCCGATTGAAGGCTCGGACATTCATTTCGAGGTTATCTCGACTCCCGCACTAAACGCGCAGGGCGAGCGCATAGGGCTGGTGTCGGTCTTTCGCGATGTGACCGATTTGCTGAAAGCCAACGAAGAACTCGCGCGCAATTACGGCAAGCTTCAACAGGCTGAATCGGAAGCGCGGCGCGAGCGCGACCGGCTCGATCTAATACTGGAAAACGTCGGGCATCCCGTGGTAGTGACGGACGCGAACGGCAATTTCATTCTCTTCAATCGCCGCGCCGAATTGCTCTTTCAACAGGCGGAAGTACCAAAGCGCCCAACTAACTTGCTGCTTCAACAGGCAGACCTTTCAACGTCGCGTCAGCTTGCGGCAGTGCGCTCGAATCTGGTCAAGCTCACATCTTTCATATCGGGACTCGCTTCAGAAACCCGCACGGGCCGACAGGCGGAAATAGAATTGATCGACCCGGAAATGAACGAGACTCTGCCGATGGAAATCACTTCGGTCGAAGTTCCCGACGCGAAGGGTCAGGTGACGGCTGTCGTTTCCATACTGCACGACCTGTCTGAGATACGCGAGCTTGAGCGCCGCCGCGTCGAGCAGCAATTATTCGAGTCGGAAAAACTGGCGGCGGTCGGTCGCCTCGCAGCCTCTATCGCGCACGAAGTCAACAACCCGCTTGAAGCCATAAAGAATTCGCTTTTCCTTCTGCAATCAACCGCAGATGCGGAATCCAATGCGCGCTTTCTTGAAATCGCCCGCAAAGAAACGGAGCGCGTTTCGCACATCATCCGCGAGATGCTCGGCTTTGCCAGACGCAGCGGCGGCGTCGAATGGATTAACGCAAATCAGGTGATCGAAGAAACGCTCGTTCTGGTTGATAAAAAGATGCGGCAATCGGGCATCAAAATCCTCCGTGATTTCGACGACGCATTGCCGAACGTGCACGCGCGCCCGGATCAGTTGAAGCAGGTATTCCTGAACTTGATACTCAACGCGCAACAGGCAATCGAGCGCAATGGCGAGATCACTGTAAGAACATCGCGATACACAACGGCGCTTGCGCCTTCGATTTCAGTCGAGATAAGCGACACGGGAGACGGGATAAGCGAAGAGGAATTGGCGCGGATATTCGAGCCGTTCTTTTCGACGCGAATAAAAGGGACGGGTCTTGGTCTCTGGGTTACGCAAGACATCATTCGCCATCACGGCGGTCGCATCGAAGTCTCTAGCGAGAAGGGGCGCGGCACAACTTTTCAAATCATTCTTCCGGTAGACTCGCCCGCGCTTGATAAAGACGAAAAACAATAGACATCAAATTTTTCATGGCTTTTGTCATAAAAACCGGCGATGAATTAAACAGCGAAGAACGTGCAGGCACGTCGTCCAGCATTCGCCTGCTGGTAGTTGACGACGAAGAGAGCGTCGCTTTCACCGTCAGCGAGGTTCTGCGCCTTGATGGTTTCGTCGTGGACACGGCTTTGAGCGGCGAAGAAGCCGTTATACGCCTTCGCGATACGCAATACGATCTGGTGCTGACGGACTTGCATATGGAAGGCGGCGACGGGCTTTCAGTGCTGGCAGAAGTGAAGCGCACGTCACCGCTTACAATAGCGATTGTGTTGACGGGGTTCGCTTCGCTCGAATCGGCAATCGCAGCCATGCGCCAGGGCGCTTACGATTACCTCGTCAAGCCCTGCATCATTGATGACATGAAGCACACGATTCAGCGCGGACTCGAACACCGCCGATTGATGCTTGCCGAACAGAACGCGCGCGCGAATCTTGAATTGCTCAACCGCGAGCTTGAACGCCGCGTCGAAGAACGAACAGCCGAACTTAAGCGCGTCAACGAAGAACTTGAGCGGGCCAACAACGTAAAAGATGTTTTCTTTGCCACGCTCTCTCACGAATTGCGCACGCCGCTCACGCCCATTCTCGGCTGGACTAAGCTGTTGCGTTCAAGCACTGTGCACGCGGGCCTTTTAAGTCAGGGGCTTGAAACCATAGAGCGCAACGCGCGATTGCAGACGCAATTGATAGACGACCTGCTCGACATCTCGCGCATAGTGTCGGACAAACTGCATTTCGAGAGCGAGCCGACCGACCTCGGCAAACTCGTAGAGATGGCGGTCGAGACCGTACGCAACAAAGCGAACGAACGCCAGATCGCGTTGAGTGTAAATATAAAAGACGCGCCGCTCATAGTGCAGGGCGCGCCCGTCAGGTTGCAGCAGGTGATCTGGAATCTGCTGTCGAACGCCGTCAAGTTTACCGATAGCGGCGGCAGCGTCCGTATAGAAGCCAACCGATTAAACGGCGAAGCGCGCGTCGTCGTCACAGACACAGGGCAAGGCATCGAGCCCGGGTTTCTGCCGCACGTGTTCGACCCGTTTCGCCAAGCCGATGGCTCGACCACTCGTCAGCATGGAGGGCTTGGGCTTGGGCTTGCGATAGTGCGCAAGCTGGTTGAGCTTCACGGCGGCTGGGTGCGCGCTGAATCGGAAGGACTCGGGCAAGGCGCGCGGTTTATCTTTGCGCTCCCTCTGGCGGCGGTTGACCAGACAATGCGCAAAGGTGAAGCGCAGGTTCTGAACTGCAAGCTGCCTGAGCCTGTGTTGATCGTAGAAGATTCTTTAGACACGCTTGAGATGATGCGAATATTTTTCGCGCAGAACGGATGCCGCGTGCTGGTCGCCGATTCTGTTAAAGAGGCTCTGAGGTTGGCGGCTGTTGAAAAGCCCCGCATCATTATTTCCGATATTGGCATGCCGGATGCAGACGGTTACGAGTTGTTAGAGCAGTTGCGCCGATTGCCGGGAATGGAAGATGTTCCGGCCATAGCGCTGTCAGGATATGCGATGGAGGAAGACACGGCCCGGTCTATTGCTGCAGGGTTCTCATACCATCTTGCCAAACCGGTTGACCCGGAAAAACTGATCGAGGTTATTCAACGGCTGACCTCTTAGAGCATGTTTTAGCAGTCCCGTCAGGGACGACCTGTCTATAGATTCGGCATGCAAAATATTTCCAGTAGCTCCATAGGAGCGACCTCTTGATTGATAGGTCGCTCCTATGGAGCTACAGAAAACTTTATCGACGCCGATACTATAGACAGGTCGCTCCTACGGAGCTTATTTCTAAAATGGCCTCTTAGTTGTGACATCTCTATAACCACAATTCTTATAGTGGTGATCCTGCAATGGCCGCCCCTATATTGTCGCAATCAATTACGCTTACTATAATCGAAAGAGTCGCATGAAGAAGCATCCGATGCCGTCCACCACAAGCAATGCCGAGTTCCTACTCGGCGGGGGTGAAATGGGCGAGCGAATGCGCGCGATGGATTGGTCAAAAACGCCGCTCGGCCCCGCCCGCCACTGGCCGCAAAGCCTGCGCACAGCAGTCAGCATCCTGCTGGATTCAGGTTACCCTATGTACATCGCATGGGGAGGCGATTTCACTCAAATTTATAACGACGCTTATCGCCCCATACTCGGCGCGACCAAGCACCCTGCCGCTCTTGGGCAGAGCACGCCGGAATGTTTCGCTGAAATCTGGGATTTCATCGGCCCGATGTTCGAGCGCGTGATGACGCTTGGCGAAGCGACAACGCTGATAGATCAACTGCTCGAACTTGATCGCAATGGTTATGTTGAAGAATGCTATTTCACTTTCTCTTACAGCGCTATCCGAGACGAAACAGGTAAACCGGGCGGCGTATTAGTCACGGTCATCGAAACAACCGCGCGAGTCATCAGCGAGCGACGAATGCAGACCTTGCGCGAGCTTGCCGAACAGGCCGTGCAAATAAAGAGCGCGGAGGAAATCTGCGAAGTCACGGCTAAGATTTTGGAAAAGAATTCCCTCGATCTTCCATTCGCGCTTCTCTACCTTCTTGACGAAGCCGGAGCCAGAGCCAAGCTCGCAGCTACGACAAGAATCGAAAGCGGGGCGCTGGCCGCTCCCGCCGTCATCACTCTCGCAAGCAAACAAACGTCGTGGCCGCTTGGCGAAGTGATGAAATCGGGAAGCACGATAATCGCCGACCTGGAAGAAAAGTTCGACCCTCTTCCGGGCGGCGCGTGGGTAGCGCCTGCGAAGCAAGCCATAGCGCTTCCGCTCACAAAAGCCGGGCAGGCGGCGCTGGCAGGTTTTCTTGTCGCAGGCATCAGCCCGCGTCTTGCTTTTAACGATGATTATCGCGGCTTCATAGGATTGATGGCCGGACACATTGCGACGGCCATCGCCAACGCCAGAGCTTATGAAGAGGAGAGAAAGCGGGCTGAATCGCTGGCCGAACTGGATCGCGCAAAGACAGCTTTCTTCAGCAACGTCAGTCATGAATTTCGCACGCCTCTCACCTTGATGCTCGGCCCGACAGAGGAGTTATTAAATAGCTCAGAGTTGTTGCCTGCGCATCACGAGCAAGTCGAAGTCCTTCATCGCAACGGGCTGAGGCTTCTAAAACTCGTAAACACCTTGCTGGACT
>DATEKX010000204.1:0-12445 GCA_035277165.1 Blastocatellia bacterium
CAATACGAATGGCCCGGCAATGTGCGCGAACTTGAGAATACAATCGAACACGCGGCTCTCTACGCGCGCGGCAGCGTTATAACGCCGGATGATCTGCCTGAAAAACTTCGCAAGCATAGCCGCAACGCAGAACGCGCAAACAAGACTCAAGTACTGTATGAAGACCTGCCGACGCTTGATGAGTTGGAGCGGCGATATTTGATTTACGTGTTGCAGAGCGTGGGAGGCAGTCGCACACGCGCAGCCGAAGTGATGGCTATAGACCGCCGCACTTTATATCGCATGGCCGAACGCTACGGCATCAATCTCAAAGAAACTGCGGAGTAGTTCATAGCTTCAGAACCCTTTCCATTTGTGGCTGTTTTGCAGGCGCAAACAAAATAGCCACAGCCTTTGTTTCATCCGGCCATCTGAAATGATTTGTTAAACTGAATCATTTCGCCAATTAATGCCGAAGTCAGGTTTTTGGAATGAAGGGCATAGCCTTTGCTCAAGCTAACTACAGGCAAGCTGGATTAGATTAGCGGTGATGCCGCGCGATTGAATCGGCTAGTAAATTTTTCGGAGGGCAAAGATGAAGAAGCTTATCGTTTCAGCAGTGATGATTTTAGCTCTGGCAGGAGGATCGGTTTTTGCAGCGCAAACTAAGACTACAGCGGGCGCGAAACCAGCAGCCAGCACGACTATGAAGAAGAAACATAAGAAACATCACAGGAAATCGGGCAGCACGATGTCCAAGAATAAAAATTCCTAGTACGCTCAGGGCATAAGAAGCGGACGTTTGGCGGGTCGGCCCGATGTTTGGGCTTACCCGCCTTTTTTTTAAGCTTATCTTCAGAGCTTGGTGCAGTATTATGAACAAGCTAAGTAGAATCATCAGCGTCATTCTTATCGTCTTTGCATTGTCGAGCCTCGTCATCTACAGACTGCGATTGCGCGATGTGCGCAGGCGACAACCTGCTGACACTTCGCGCGTCATCAGATCGGAGATCAAGATGATCGAAGGGCAGATATGCGATGTTGATACAGGCTCTAATACTTTGATCCTGATCGAAGGCAGCCGAGAAGTGGCGTTTGACTTTGATGGGAGAACAGCGATTGTGGAATCGGGACGCGCCGTTCAACCTGCTTCGATTCCGCGTGGAGCATCTGTCAAAGTTAAGTATACGCAAAGGGCTGGCAAAAACTGGGCGCGCAAAATAGAACTGCTCGCGGCTGTGCCATCCGAGCCTTCAGATTCTTATTGATAGTTTCAAACCAATCTGCAATCGCTTTCTTCGTAAATCCGTAACCTCTCGCCACTATCTTGTCTGCCTCATGACGCTGCTGTTATATTGAAGAAGCCGCTTATCAGTGCGGCCAGATTCGTCTACAGGATTAAGTCATGAACCATATCAGCCATTTGTCGCGCGAGCATGCAGCGCTTGCAGTGATTGACATGCAGGAAGCCTTTCGCACAGTCATCCCGGATTTCGGCGAAGTTGCTTCTCGCATCGCAAAGGCCGTTCAAGGCGCGCAATTACTCGAAGTCCCTGTCATCGTCACAGAACAATATCCGAAAGGTCTTAAACATACGGCGGAAGAAATCCTGACTCACCTGTCAAAGGATTCAAAGGCGATTGAAAAAATCTGCTTCAGTTCCTGCGGCGTTGAAGACTTTCAATCGCAACTCATCGCGCGCAACACAAAGCAAGTCATAGTCGTCGGGATAGAAGCGCACATCTGCGTCGCGCAGACCGTGCTCGATTTGCTGTCGGCAGGTCTTGAAGTTCACCTGCTGATTGATTGCATCACATCGCGCAAGCGTGAAAGCAAAGAAGTCGCCCTCGCGCGACTCACTCAGGCAGGCGCAATCCCGTCCAATCTTGAGATGGCGCTGTTTGAGATGATGCGCACAGCCGATTCGCCGCAGTTCAAAGCCGTGCAGAGCCTTATCAAATAATGGAAAACCTGAACGCCGAGCAGCGCGAAGCAGTCGAGACGGTCGAAGGGCCGCTCTTGATTCTTGCGGGCGCAGGGTCAGGCAAGACTCGCGTCATCACTTATCGCATAGCTCATTTAATCGAGCGCGCCGCTATTCCGCCCTGGCAGGTGCTTGCCGTCACGTTCACTAACAAAGCAGCAGGCGAAATGAAATCGCGCATCGAATCATTGCTGCCTCAGGGGCTTCGCACTTCGTCGCCGCTCATCTCGACCTTTCACAGCCTGTGCGTTCGCATACTGCGCCGCGACATCGAGCGATTGGACGCAGGCTACACGCGAAACTTCACCATCTATGACACGGACGATCAGGCGCGGGTCGTGCGCGGGATAATGAAAGACCTCGACATTGACGATAAGACCGTGACCGCGCGCTCTGCGCTGTCGGCGATAAGCTGGGCCAGGAATCGCGGCGTCTCGCCTGCGGCTTACGCGAATCAGTCCGAATACGCGAGCGACCGGACGGAGCGCATAGCGCGCATCTATAAACTATACGAGCAACGGCTCGCGCAATCGAACGCATTGGATTTCGATGATCTGTTGATTAAAGCCGTAGCATTACTCAGGCAGGTGGCGGAAGTGCGCGCTTACTATCACGAGCGATTTCGCCACGTGATGATTGATGAGTTCCAGGACACGAACGGAATCCAGTACGAGCTTGCGCGGTTGATAGCGGTCGGCTCGACGAAGCTCGACAGTATAGATTCACAAACGCTATGGCAAAGCCGCAGCCTGTGTGTGGTCGGCGACATTGATCAGTCGGTCTATTCGTTCAGAGGCGCTGATTTCAACATCATCCTGAATTTTCAGCATGATTTCGCGGGCACGAAAATAATCAAGCTCGAACAGAATTATCGTTCGACTCAAACAATACTCGAAGCCGCTAATCGAGTGATCGAGCGAAACAAACAGCGATTGGCAAAGAACCTGTATACAAATATCGGGCAGGGCGAAAAGATTCGCTACTACCAATCATATGACGGCGAAGGCGAAGCGTCGTTCGTAGCTGAGAAGATTCAAGAGCACCTGCGGCGGTCGCCTGATATCCGCTCTGCAGTCTTGTATCGCACTAATTCGCAATCGCGATTATTTGAAGAATCGCTTCGACGGCGCGGCGTTGCTTATAACATCGTGGGCGGCTTTTCGTTTTATGAGCGGGCCGAAGTCAAAGACATCATCGCTTACCTGAAGCTGGCGATGAATCAGAATGACGACGTAGCGCTAGGTCGCATAATCAATTCGCCGCCGCGTGGCATCGGCAAAACAACGATGGACGCGCTCTATCGCAATCAAAAAGAACTCGACGTGTCGCTGTGGGAGACCATCGCTGTCGCAATCGAACAACGCACGCTGGGGCCGCGCGCCACCGCCTCGCTCGACAGTTTTCGACAGATAATTCTATCGCTCGACGAACGTGTGACGAGCGGGCAAGCCCTCTCCGAAATAGTAAAAGCCGCGACGCTTGACACGGGTTACGTGCGCGTTCTTCAAGAGGAAAAATCGGAAGAGGCCGAAGGCCGGTTGTTGAACATTGAAGAACTCGTGACCGCTGCAGTTGAAGCCGAGGAGCAGGGCGAGACTCTTCGCGATTTCATAGATCACGCCGCGCTCGCCTCCGACACGGATCAGTACAAAGAAGATGCGCGCGTCACTTTGATGACTATGCACGCGGCAAAAGGGCTTGAGTTTCCCGTCGTCTTCATCGCAGGCATGGAAGAAGGGTTGTTTCCTCACTCTCGGACTTTTCAAAGCGAAGAGGAGTTGGAAGAAGAGCGGCGGCTCTGTTACGTCGCAATCACGCGCGCTCAAAAACATCTCTACATCACGCACGCGATGAAGCGGCGCACGTTCGGCGAAGAGTCGCCAGCCGAGCCATCGCGCTTTCTGAATGAAATACCGCTTGAGTTGTTGCAGGACATGTCGCTAGGCTCTTCGTGGCTCGGATTCGCAGCGCACCCGGACACAAGGCACAATCGCGAAGCCGTATCAGCATTGCGCAGCCAGCCTTCACAGGCTCCTAAGAAAAGCTCGAACTACACAGGCAAGACCTACAATTCAGTCGAGAGCGTGCGCGACTTCTTCAACCGCCGCACCTCCGAATCAAGAGACACGGGCGGACGCAGAGATGCTGAACCGCACGCTCCATCTTCGCGCCCGCGCGCTTCAGAGCCGCAGAGCAAGAGCGGGTTCCGCGTAGGCTCGCACGTGCGCCATGCGAAATACGGCACGGGCGTAGTGCTCCGCGTAGAAGGGGCGGGCGATGACGCGAAATTAACGGTGAGCTTTCCCGGCTACGGGCAGAAGAAGTTTGTAGCCCGGTTCGCCGCGCTTGAAAAAAACTAGAGCGATTAAAGTCGGTTCACCGCAGAGGAAAACAATTTAACCTCTGCGCCTCTGCTGTGAATCTTTCTCGCCTGTTTGGGATGAACTAGTTGACCTCGACTGCGGGCGGAGTTAGCTTAATCTTATGAAAGAGCAGGGTCGCCACTATGACGGAAAGCTTTCGATTGACAACAGTGATATAAAGAGCGTTCTGGAACGCATCGCCGACCTGCTCGAATTCAAAGACGAGAATCCTTTCAAACTGCGTTCTTTTCGCGTGGCTGCCGAAACCATAGCCGAGCTCGAACAACCTCTTGCAGAAATCGCTGCGCGCGGCGGCGCAATCGCGCTTCAAGAGATTCCAGGCATCGGCAAATCGATCAGCGCTCAGATACTCGAAATTATTCAAACCGGAACCTCCTCATATTTTGAAACGCTCAAAGAAGAAGTTCCCGAAACGGTTCTCGAACTTCGCCGCGTTTCGGGCGTGGGGCTGAAGACTTCGCAAATGCTCTACCGCGATTTCGGCATCAAGAGCCTCGACGAATTGAAATCGTTTGCCGACGGCGGAGGGCTTGCTTCTGTTGTGGGACTCGGCGAGAAGATAATCAATCGCATCAAGTCGTCGCTCGATAGAATAGAATCGGAACGCGGCAAGCTTAGATTGAATGATGCGTTTGAGCTTGCTCAGACGATATCTGACGCGCTCAGAAGGGAAGAGACTGAGGCTCAAGTCGAAATCGTCGGCCAGATTCGTCGCGGGCAAGAGATGGTGGACGCAGTTGAATTGCTTGCCATAGGTGATACGCAGTCGCTTGCAAAAACATTCGCGCAGTTTCCACAGTTTGCAGAAGTGAAAACTATTCGCGCAGATCGTGTCGAAGCTGAAACCAAAAAGGGCGTAGCTACTGTCTTGCATCTGGCTCCCAGAGCCAATTTCGCGGCAGCGATGGTTCGCACAACCGGATCAGCCGAACACTTGCGCGACCTCGAAACCGAAGCCGAAGCGCGCGGCCTGAGCTTTAAAAAATTCAAGCTCGGCAACTTCAAAAGCAACGAGCGAACGAGAAAAGGGAAAAGGGAAGCAAACGATCACGCGCTTGAAATAATTGACGAAGATGATTTCTATCGCGCGCTCGGATTGGATTTCGTGCCGCCAGAATTACGCGAAGGGCTGGGCGAAGTTGAGGCTGCGCGCGAGGGCCGATTGCCCGACCTCATTACGCTCGAAGACATGCGGGGCGATTTTCATATGCACACGACATGGACGGACGGCCAGAACACTGTGCGCGAAATGATAGAAGCCGCGCGGCTCAGGGGCTACGAATACATAGCCATCACGGATCACACTCAGTCCACTTCAATCGCGGGCGGCAACACGCCCGAAGAACTGCTTGAAGAACTCGAAGAAATTGAGGCGGTCGCAAGCGAGTTTGACGATATAAAAGTTTTCAAAGGCGCAGAGGTGGACATACTCTCAGACGGCTCGCTCGATATGCCCTTTGACGTGTTAGACCGGCTCGACTGGATTGTGATTTCGATTCACGCGGGCTTTCATCAGGAGAGGCAACAGATCACTGATCGAGTAGTGCGCGCGATGGAGACGGGCTATCCTAACGTATTCGCGCATCCGACAGGCCGAATACTGGGTGAGCGCCCTCCCTACGAGATTGATCTCGAACAAGTGATGGCTGCCGCGAAAAAGAATGATGTGCGGATGGAATTAAATGCCAGCCCTTATCGCCTTGACCTTAACAGCTATTGGCTCACGGTGGCGAAGCAGTCGGGCGTCGGCATAGTAATCAGCACCGACTCGCATCAGACAAAAGGATTCGCGGCAATGCGCTATGGTATGATGACCGCTCGCCGCGCGTGGTTGACGAAACATGATGTGCTTAACACTCTGCCGCTGTCGAAACTCGCAGCCGAACTGGAGAGAAAGAAAACTGCACGACGCGGCAATCATTGAAAGCGAGGACTATAATGCCAAAATACATAATCGAGCGCGAAATTCCCGGAGCCGGTAATCTTTCTGCTGAAGAGCTGCAGGGAATTTCTCAGAAATCCTGTAGTGTGCTTAATCAGATGGGGCCGCAGATACAGTGGGTCCAGAGCTATGTTACTGGCGACAAGGTGTACTGCGTTTATATCGCTCCCAATGAAGAGATGATAAAAGAGCACGCGCAGCAAGGCGGGTTCCCGGCAAATCGCATATCCGAAGTTAAATCGTTGATAGACCCGACCACAGCCGAAGGCTGATAGGCTACCGATTGACTTCAAAGCTTATTGCCAGATGCAGCGCGTCAGAGAGCTTGCGCCGGGTCATTATGTCATCAAGAGTGATGCCCAAATGGACGAGCGTTTGCGCTACTGTTGCGCGAATGCCAGTGATGATGCATCGCGCGCCGAGCACGCCGACGGCTGAGGCTGTGTTGCGCAAATGCTGCGCGGCTTCGGTATCAATTACCCGCACGCCAGTGATGTCGAGTATCACTACGTCAGCGCCGCCGCCCGCCGTCTTTTCCAGCAGCGCCTCAGTCATTCGGGCTGCGCGATCAGCAGTGAGTGTTCCTATAATCGGAATCAGCAGCACGCGGTCCCAGATTGGAATAACCGGCGTTGACAGTTCCGCGATCATTTCGGTCTTCAACTGATCGGCTTGCACAAGCTGTTCGTTTGCAGTGGCAAGTTCTGAAAACAATCTTGTGTTTTCTATGGCAATGGCGGCTTGCCCTGCAATTGCTTCCGTGAACCGAATATGCTGATCGCTGGGCTTGCGTCCTGCTCTGAATCCTGCGATCAGTACGCCAACGATTCTTTCGCCGATCATAAGCGGAACGCCGATGGAATTGTTTACCCCTTCAGCGGTGTGAATAGGAAATTCATCAGCGGGAAGGTCTGGGCTTTCGCCGATTCCTTCCAGCACGACCGTTCGCCGCTCTGCAATCGCGCGCCCGGCTGTGCCGTGACCGCGCGCGAAAATCGTCTTTCGGAAAACATCGGTCTTGAACCCGGCTGCGGCTTTCCAGCTTGTCGAGCCGTCCACGTCGTCTATCGTAGCTATGGCGGTCATGTCCAGGCCCAGCAGCTTTTTCGTATTTTCTACGATCAGTTGCAGCGTCTCTTCGAGTTTTCTGAAACGAGAGATTTCCGTCGAGATGTCCAGCAGCGCGCGTATCATTTGCGCTTCGATGGCTTGCTCTGCGCGCTCAAGTTCGAGTCGCACGCGCGACGCCATAGCCTGCAAGAACATGCGGTCGCCTTCGCTCAGATTGATAGCTCGATCACTCATCGCATTGATTACGGCTATGACTTCGCCGCCGCTGCTGATTACGGGCAACCCTATGTAGTATTCGATTCCGTAATCGCGCAAGAACTGATCTTGCGGGAAACGCTCGACTGCGCCGCTGAAGGAACAGAAAGAGCGTGTTTCGCGCACGTCTGCGCAGGGAGTGCCTGCCAGATCGAACACACCTTCGTGCAGTATATTTCCGTCCAGATACATCGAAAGCGTTACGATGCGGTCGCTTTCCAGTCGCTCGACAATCGCGACACGAACGCCGAACAATTCTGCGATGATTCGGACGATGTGATCGAAAACTTCTATGGGGTTTCCGGCAACTGTGAGAGCTAACTCGTAAATACGGCCAAGCCGCTCAGATGTGTCAGTCGCCGGCTGAGTTATTCCTTCAGCCATCGGTGAGAAATTACTCCGCGATAAGAGTTCGATAAATTAGCTCAAAGGTTCCACGACTTATGCAGTATAGCGTGTGAAGGCCAAAGTAAAAAGGTAAAAGGAAAAGTAGATAGTGTGATAATTCACTGCAGAGGCGCAGCACTGAACAGCCTATATATCTGTGCCCGGCGGGTAAGCGAATCCACAGGCGGCTATCTGCCAGCCCTCTTTGCTGCGAACTAATTCAAGGTTGATGATGTAGTCGTTCGTCAAACGCGACGCCAGATCGCGTGGGAAGATGATCGGCCATACGCGTTCTTCGGTAATGACCTCTTCGGCTTCTATCATCGCGCCTTCAATTCGCGTGATGCGAAAGTACCCTTCAATCGCGCCCACCTCGCCTGCCTCATCCAAGTCGTAACTGCTATGGCCGCCTGCTTCGAACGAGGTGAGAAATTCAGGAAAGCCGAATGCTCCGCCGCGCTCTGCAAGCATCTGCGATAATGAAGCGCTTATTTCCAATGCGTGGAGCAGGCTTTGCCTTAACTCCGCAAGGATGTGCAGATGTTCCTCTGCGCCGCTTTCAGCCCACCTGAAAAACTCCGCAAGCGCATCGCACAGCAATTGAGCTTCAATCGCGTGATCTGCTTCTGATGTCGGGCTAGCTTGTTCGATGTACCATCGCGCAAGAAAATCGCGCAGGTTCGCTGGAGTTATTTCATCAAGCGCGGTGTCGGGAGAAAAACAAGCTGTGAGCAGAGCAAAGGATTGCGGCGCGTCTTTGACAGACTCCTCAGAGTGTTCGAGAAACCGGGCTATCGCTTCTCGAAGCGTCATCTTTTTTTCGCAGACGCGCGGCCCTTGCTTGTGGTTGCTTTCTTAGCCGCTCGCGGTTTGCTCGCAACGGCGGCTTTGCTTGTGGTCTTCTTTTTACTTTTAGCGGTCGCTTTGCCGGTGCTCTTTTTAGCTTTGGCCTTTGCCTGTGATTTGCTTTTAGCTTGAGCGGGTTTCGCGTTGCCGTTGAACAAGTCCCAGAGATTCTGCTCGTCCTGCATGTCGTCGAACCCTTCCATAGGTTGCTTATAATGGAGCAGCACTGCATAGAGGTGTTCTAACGAAAAATCTTTATCGCCAATCAGCTTGCGCATCACCGCTTCGACGCGCTCAGGAAATTGTTCGGCGATGCGCTCGAATGCAACTATCGGGATGTCCGGGTCTTTGACATAATTCCACATCAATTCCTGCCAGTCCGGCACGGCTTTGTCAGGGTTCTTGCTCTCGAAAACCTGTTTGAACCGATTGAAGTCGGGAAGCAGCACTATGCCATCGAAATCATCGCACAGTATCGTCACGTTGCCCGCGTTCGACAGGATTTCCGGGAGCGGCGGCATTTCAGGCACATTCAATTCGCGGCCAAATTCGGTCTTGAATCTCTCTGCCGGGGTCAGTCCTGATTCCGGGTCGCGCCGCTCCGCGAAGACGTATTGCTGAAATCTTTGCAGAGTCGAGTTGAGTTCGCCCGAAGGCACTGTCATTTCGTCACATCCGAATAACTCGCAAAAGGCGCTGCATTGCTCGCGCTGCGCGTTCTCCATCGCTTCGGGCGAATCGAGCGCTTCAAGCGCGCGGCGCATCTCAAGCGCCTCCAGCGCAGATTGGCGGTCGGGCATTATGAACTGAAGGCCGGAAAAGATGAAGTGGTCGCCGAGCGGAAGCAGCCTCGCCGCAATGAACTGCTTGCGCTTGAACGGCGTCTCGTCCAGCGGCGTCGATGTGACGACATTGAAGTCGCCGTCTTCATCGAGCTCTTTCAAACGCAATGTGTTTTTACTCAGAGAGCGAATCTCGAATACGCTATCAATCGAGTCCTGCCAATCGAGCAGAATGTCCTGATCTTCTTTGCTTAAATCCTTATGAGAATCGAGGAAGTAATCAATCACACCTTCGCCGTTGGGGTCGAACCAGTCGAACAAGAACCAGTCGAGCATGCTCTCAACTTCGCGTTCATCAACCTCCGTGGCCAACTCGAATAAGAGTTTGTGCTGGCGGTCGTATTCGTCTTTGAGCGCGCCCGTCGTGGCAAATTTCATTAGCTCATGTTTGAGATACTCGGCGCGTTTCAAATCCACTGGAACGGTCAACTGCGAAACTGATGACATAAACTCTCCTTGTTTCGTTCGACTAATCATTCAACCAAACCGACGCAGGAATTCTATGCCGCAGTTTTGAAGTACGTCAATGCACGGAAGAGCAGAAATCAGAAGTTAGAAGTTGTTTGAGAAGCTCCGTAGGAGCGACCTGTCTATAGTTTTGTGACGTAGAAAGATTGTGTAGCTCCGTAGGAGCGACCTCCTGATTCACAGGTCGCTCCTACGGAGCTTCTTCTTAAACTGTTTCTTAGAGTCCAAAGGCTAGTCGTCAAACACCATTATTCGCTGTAATCATCTTTATCGCTTCACTGGCGGCCTGACTGAGATAAGGGTCGTGGTCGCGCATGGCGCGTTCGAGCGCTGGAAGCGCTGCGTGCTCGCCTATCTGACCGAGAGCGGTTGCGGCATGGCGTTTGACGTACGGGTCTTTGTCTGAGGTGAGCAGCTTTATCAGAAGAGTCACAGACTGGGCTGCCGCGCGACCGTTTACGCCGAGCGCCCGCGCCGATTGAGCCCTAACAAAATCGGACTTGTCTGCAAGTGCAATCGAGAGCGGAGCAATTGCCGATGCGTCTCGATACTCGCCGAGCGCGACCGACGCAGCCCCGCGCACTTCAATGTCTTTGTCTTTGAGCGCGGCAACCAGCGCGGCAGTCCCTTCTGCGCGGCCAAACTTGCCGAGCGCATAGGCGGCGGCTTTTCTTACGAAAGGTTTTTTATCCTGCGCGAGCCGCGCGGCTATGACCGCAACGAGCGATGGATCACCCAATCGCGCAAGCCCTGTGATTGCATGCGCGCGCACGCGCTCCGAAGTATCGTTCAATGCAGAGGTGAGCGCTGGAATGGCTGCGGGCGTTTCGAGCGCTGCCAGCATCAGCGTTGCCTGACGGCGTTCTTCTTCGTCGGATGATTTGAGCTGAGAGGTAAGGCGTTCGATTTCCGATTGAGAGGATTGCTGGCTGGTTTCGTGAAGCGAGGAAAAAACGGCGCACTGGCCCAACCGGTTAAAAGGCTGGACTGATGCGAAGGAGGCTAAGACAATCAAGCTAACAATGAGTCTGGGTTGTGTTGCAACGAAAATCACACTCACGTCGGTTTAGTTCGCTTTCCTCGATGACGCATACATAAACGCGCGATGGTCGGCTTTGCGCCTCACGCGATCCCATTCTGTCACAACGCGCGCGCGCCGGTTTTCGAGAGCGTCAACCAATAGATTCATCAATTCATCATCGAACAGGTCTGGTTTGACCGCCTGTTCGGCCATTGTTTCCATGATGTTGATGTAATCGAGAACTTCAAGGATTTCAGCTTCGGTCAGAGTTTCGGCTTTACGTTTGAGTGCCTGGCGGTTCGAGATTCGTTCTCCCATCGTGCACCTCCTTAGAGCGACGGCGGGAGACCATGTGCGGGTCATCCCGCTGGAGGAGTATATTTAGTTGTTCGTGAGACGCCGCCCACGACGATTCTCATGATTATCAGTTTTGTTCTCCCTTTATTCAATTAGGGCTGCGGTCATCATAGCCGAACGAAACGCTCAAATCAAGCATCTCGCATGCCAGATAATGCAATCTGACGGCGATATGGTTGACACTCTTTATCAGCGCCACCTAGAATTTATTTTTACTCGGACCCTAAAGGAGCTTACCTTGCAAACTAGAGACGAACTCACAGACGATTTCCCGTCGCGCTTCAGCGAGCGCCGCATCGCTTATGATGAGCCGACCCCCTATCCTGCGGGACGACGAACCCTGGCAGTGATGGCTGCGTGGCTCATCCCCGGCGCGGGCCATCTCGTGTTGGGCAAAATGGGACGCGGGTTACTTTTCTTAGTCACGATTGTCGGGTCTTTCGCTCTGGGACTTGCTATTCACGGGCGGTTGTTCTGGCCTGTGATTTCCGACCCGCCGACTTTTTTTCGCTTCGATTTAATCACGGTTCTCTGGTTCTTCGCGCAAATCGGCGCGGGCCTCTGCTATATAGTTTCATATATGTTCGGCATCGGGACTGAACCTCAGCCCTGGGCCTCGACCTTCGAATACGGCAACGCGCTCATGTTTTTGGCAGGGCTTCTGAACTATCTTGTGATTCACGATGCGTTCGACATTGCAGCCGGGAGGAAGCGTTAATGCACGTCCTGATGATGTCTCTTTATTCGGCCATCGCCGCCGTAGTTTTGGCCACGATAGACCCGAAGTCCGAAACGCCGCGCCAGCGGGTCATTCACGGGCTGAAAATCTTCGGCTCGTTTTTAGGCATAGGTCTTTTGCTGTCGTGGGTTCTATTTCCGCTGCCGTGGTGAAAAAATGAAGATCGCGTT
>DATEKX010000205.1:0-2848 GCA_035277165.1 Blastocatellia bacterium
TGATTTGATGTCTGTGACGCCGATTCTTGGCCGTACTTTCCTGCCCGAAGAAGATAAGCCCGGAGCCAACACGGTTGTTGTCATAAGCCACGCGCTGTGGCAGAGCCGATTCGGCGCTGACCAAAATATTTGCGGCAAAACGATAATGCTCGATGGTCGCAGTTACACCATCATCGGCGTGATGCCGAAGGGCTTTCAGTTCCCAAGAGCCGAAGACTTGCCTTCTTATTTTCAGACATCAACTCAATCGGATTTGTGGACGCCGATAGGATTGACGGGCGAACAACTCGCGAATCGCGAAAGCCATAACAAAGGGGTAATCGCGCGGATCAAACTCGGCTTCACGGTCGCGCAGGCGCAATCTGAAATCGAAGCCATCTCGAATCGAACCGCCGAGCAGTATCCCGAAGCCAGAGGTTGGGGCGCGAAGATTGTTCCGATGAAAGAACAATTAGTCGGCGACCTGCGCGTGGCGCTCTTTGTGCTGCTAGGCGCAGTCGGATTTGTCTTATTGATCGCGTGCGCGAATGTTGCGAACCTGCTGCTTGCACGAGCGGCTTCGCGCCAGAAAGAGATGGCCGTGCGCAGCGCGCTCGGAGCCAGCCGCTTGCGAATAGTTCGCCAGCTCCTGACTGAGAGTGTGATGCTCGCGCTTGCGGGCGGAGTGATTGGAATCCTGCTTGCCGTGTGGGGCATCAATATGTTGTTGGCCATCAGCCCTTCCAGCATTCCCCGCAAACACGAAATAAGCATTGATGGCTATGTCCTTGCCTTCACCTTCACAGTGTCGCTCGTGACCGGCGTGCTGTTCGGACTCGCGCCCGCCTTTCAGATTTCGCGCTTCAACTTAAGCGAGACGCTCAAAGAAGGCGCGCGCGGGTCAACCGCAGGCCATGCCCCGTTGCGCAGTTTGCTGGTCGTATCGGAAATCGCTCTGTCGCTTGTTCTATTGATAGGCGCGGGGCTGTTGCTCAACAGTTTTTCGCGACTGCTGGGGATCAATCCCGGCTTCGACCCAAAAAATGTTCTGGCGATGAAAATCTCCGCGGGGCCGAGCTACGAAGGTGATGACAAGAAGTCGGTGAACCTCTTTCGACAGATAATTGAAAAAGTCAAAGCCTTGCCCGGAGTCGAATCCGTAGGCGCAGTTTCAGACCTTCCGCTGGGCGGAGGCGAAGAGATTGACCAGTTCACCGTCGAGGGCCTGCCTGCGCCGAGCAGTTATAGCGATACGCCGCTTGGTGATTATCGCTTCATTGATGATGGGTACTTCTCGACGCTAAAGATTCCGCTCGTCGCAGGGCGTGATTTCAGCGAGCGCGACAACGAGACTGCCCCGCCTGTCATCATCGTCAGCGAGAGCCTTGCCAAGCGTTTCTTTGGCGACGAACAGCCTGTCGGCAAGCGAATCAAACCGGGTGATTATGAATCGCGCGCGCCGTGGGCCACGATTGTCGGCGTGACGAAAGACGTGAAGCACACCACGCTTGTACAAGAGACTCGCCCGCAAATTTACTTCCCTTATCAGCAAAAGCTCTGGGATATGTTGACGATTGTTGCGCGCTCGAATGCCGACGCAAAGAGCCTGTCTGCCGCAATGCGACAGGCCGTTTGGGAAGTAGACAAAGACCAACCAATCACGAGTCTGAAAATGATGGAAGAATACCTCGCGGATTCCGTTTCACAGAAACGTTTCAACGCGATACTGCTCGCGGCATTCGCCGTCGTGGCAATGCTTCTGGCGTCAGTAGGAATTTACGGCGTGATGAGTTACACCGTAACCCAACGAACTCACGAGATCGGAATTCGTATAGCTCTGGGAGCCAAACAGCGCGACGTGTTCAAGATAGTAATAGGGCAAGGCTTGAAGCTCACTGTGGCGGGCGTGAGCATAGGACTTTGCGCAGCGTTCGCTCTCACAAGGTTGATGGAAAGTTTGCTTTACAACGTGTCTGCTACTGACCCTGTAACGTTCGCAGCGATTTCGATAATTCTGGCAGGAGTGGCTCTGGGAGCCTGTTTCGTGCCAGCACGTCGCGCTACGAAAGTTGATCCGATGGTTGCGCTCAGGTATGAGTGATGAGGAGAAAGCAGAAGCTTTAGAAGTTAGCTCCGTAGGAACGACCTGTCTATAGCAGCAGTCGATAAATGATTTGTAGCTCCTGCGGAGCTACAGGAAATTCTACCGACAGCAATACTATAAACAGGTCGTCCCTAACGGGACTGCTAAAGCCGCCTCTTAATTCATCGTTCATCGTTTTGAGTTCATAATTTTTTCGGGAGGTGACGGGTGGAAACTCTATTTCAAGACATTCGCTATGGTGTTCGTGTATTGCTTAAGGGACGCGCGGTCACTGCGATTGCGGTGCTTGCTTTGACGCTTGGCATCGGCGCAAACACTGCGATCTTCAGCGTCATCAATGCTGTTTTGATAAAACCGCTTCCCTATCCTCAGCCCGACCGCGTCGTCAGGGTTTACGAAAAGTCGGCGAAGTTCGATCAGATGTCTATCTCCTATCCTAACTTTCTCGACTGGCAAAAGCAGAGTAAATCACTTGAAGCAATATCGGTCTTTCGCTATCAGGGCTTCAACGTCACGGGGGCGCAAGGCCCCGAGCGAATAGAGGGAAGGATGATCTCTGCGACTTTCTTCACGGTGCTCGGCGTTCAGCCCGCCATTGGCCGAAGCATTCTGCCCGAAGAAGACAGGCCCGGCGGCCCGTTTGCGGTCGTCATCAGTTACGCGCTGTGGCAACGCAGGTTCGGCGGCGACCCGAACCTGCCCGGAAAGCCGATCATCATCAACGGGAAAGATTACACCATCGTCGGAGTAATGCCCGCCAGTTTC
>DATEKX010000206.1:0-3159 GCA_035277165.1 Blastocatellia bacterium
TACCTCCTGATGCAATTGATCGGGATGCAGATGAACACATACGTCTACACGCTTTCTCTGGCGCTTGCGCTCGGCGGCATAATCAAGCTCTTTCGCAGCATAGGCAGCATCATAGACGCGAAGGTCGGGCCGAAGCTGCTCGACCCGGCGCTCGCTCCGCGCAGCACGGGCGGGCTCAACGGCACGCAGATCACACAGACATCAAACGGCAAACAGAGTCAGCGCCTTGTCGCAGACCCAAACCGTGCAGGCGCGGCGCAGCCTGCACACACTCGCCCTGTTTCGATTGAAGGCGGCGTGAATCTTTCCTCCGCTCTGCCCAATCCACCTGATGAAAGCCTCGTCAGACCGGGCACAGGGCGAATCAATCGCGAGCATTCAAGCCCGCTCAGAAGGCTGGAAAAAGAAGACGAGCTTATGTCGAAGCTGAGGAATTAGAGACTAGAGGTCTGAGACCAGAGATTGGCGATTTGAAATCTCAAATTTGCGCAATGATACAGTTGACTCACCCTTCGAACTAACTCAGAAATTTAAGACTCGCAGGTTCACTGACATCTAACGCTTTGCCTAACCGGGCGCGGCGCAGAGCATTCAAGAAACCACGTGAAACACACTCGCCGCGCTCCGGCTGATGCAATTGTCAGGCGTGATGAGGCTTTCTACTAACTCGTCAACTGAGCAACTGTGCCATTGGTGGGAGTCAGAGTCAGTGAGTTGCCAGTCGCATTATAGACAATATTCAAAGCGCCTTGGCCTTCATAGCGGAATACCCATACACTATCACGGAAGGTTATACAGACTCCCCAGGTTTGAGTGTTGGGACCTAGCTTCTTATTACCAACATCGTTGAAATGGATAGGCCCTTGCCCATTAATTTCTATAGAGGCATTGGAACCCTGCGGGCCGAGATTGGTCACATTGTATTTAGCTACGCCTGTGTTAACAGTAATGTCGTACATCATTTTCTCCTTTGTTAGTTTTTATTTTCTTCCTACATTAACTCAAGCGTAAAAAAAGGTAGAATCCCCTCATCGGCTGAATTGCGCCACGATGACTTACCAGACGCCTAACATCTATTTCGATTTTATCTCCGTCCAGAACCTGTCATATATGTTGATCGCAGGGCCGATCTCTTCTATCAACTCACAGCGTTCAAGCGCCTCGCGTGGCGGATAGGCGGCTTCATTCGCGAGCAGATCGGGCCGTATGAATCCTCGCGCCGCAAGGCTGGGCGACGAATAGCCCGTCCCATTTGCGATCTCTGCCGCCACTTTCGCTTCAAGCGCAAAATTGATGAACTCAAGCGCAAGCTCTTTGTGAGTCGCGCCTCGCGGAATGCACATGTTGTCTACGAAAAACGTGCAGCCTTCTTTGGGAATCACATAACCGATATTTGGATTTTCGACCATAGCCTTTGCTATCTGCCCGCTGTAGCCTTGCACTATCCATGCATCGCCGGACAACAACATCTGATCGAAGCCGCCGCTGTCGTAAGCTTTCAACAGCGGTTTCTGCTCTTCAAGCAATCGCGCTGCGGCTTCGATTGTTTCAGGGTCCGTGGTGTTGAGCGACTTGCCCATCAGCTTGAGCGCCGCGCCGATTGTCTCGCGCACATCATCGAGCATGGCAAGCCTGTCTTTGTACCTGCTATCCCACAACGCGGCCCAACTCTCTATCGGCCCTTCGATCTTGTCTTTGCGATAAGCTATCCCGGTTGTGCCCCACATATACGGCACAGAGTATTGATTCGTCGGGTCGTAAGGCAGTCCGGCGAACTGCGGAGCCAGGTTTGAAAAGTTCGTTATGCGGTCGCGGTCAATCTCTTCGAGCAACTTCTGCCCTTTTAACACTGTCACCATATAATCCGACGGCACGATGATGTCGTAACTCGCGCCGCCCGATTGCAGCTTCGCAAGCAGAGCTTCGTTTGAATCGTAAAGCTCGACGTTGAGCTTCGCGTCGTACCGGCTCTCGAACTCCGCTATTACATTGTCAGGCAGGTAGTTCGACCAGATGTAAACGTTCAACTCGCCCCCGCGCGCGTTGCGCCCCTGCCCTCCCAGCGTAAAGACCGCGAGCATTGCCACGGCACACACGCTTGCGCCTATCGTCCATCTAGAGACACGCCCCGATGCTAATCGGTCCGATACAAAAACCAGCAGGACGGTCACAACCAGCAAGACGGTTGAAATAGCGTTTATCTCAGGCGTTACGCCTGTCTTTACCATCGAATAAATTTTCAGCGGAAGCGTCGCGGCTCCCGGCCCCGCGACGAAGCTCGTTATCACGTAATCGTCCAGCGAGATTGTGAAGACAAGAAGCGCGGCAGAAATAATCGCCGGAAGAATCAAAGGCAGCGTGACTTTTAAAAACGTCTGCCAGCGGGTAGCGCCCAGATCCATCGCGGCTTCTTCGAGCGAGGGGTTTAAGTTTGCCGCGCGCGCGCGAACTATGAACACGACATACGAAATCGAAAAAGCGACGTGCGCTGCGATGATCGTGCTCATGCCGAAAGCAAGGCCCAGCGCGCCAAACAATCCTGCGGTCGCAAAACCTATGACGATTTCAGGAATGATGACGGGAAGAAAAACGAGCGCTTCGGCTGCGCGTTTGAGTTTGACTCTGTAGCGCGTCAAAGCGAGCGCGGCGGCTGTGCCTATCAGAGTTGAAAATAGTGTGGTGAAAAATCCGATGATGAGGCTCGTCCTTAACGAGGCAATCAGTTCTTTGTCGTTCCAGGCCAGCGCGTACCATTTCCATGTGAACCCGCTCCAGACGGAGCTGAATCGCGAGCTATTGAAAGACAAAAGCACAAGCACGATGATAGGCGCGTAGAGAAAAATAAAGACCAGAGTCGTCATCAGACTCAAAGATGAAGGAATCAATTTTGATCTCTTGCGTGTTTGCACGACGCTTGAATATGGTTTACACGCGATTGTTTAGTCAAGAATCTCCTGTATCTAAGAGCCTGTTTTGAATGCCAGAGCGATCCGCAAACAGCCTGCGCCAGCAGGCGTCAGCATCCAGCCCACATCCGAGGATGTGGGGATGGCGGTTCACAATATTGCATAAGCCCGTGAAACGGGCGACAGCGGCACGATCTCTGTCGCCCGTTTCACGGGCTTATGCGCGATGGCTGCGGATGGTCCCACATCCTCG
>DATEKX010000207.1:0-8147 GCA_035277165.1 Blastocatellia bacterium
TGATCTGTCCCGGCAATCTGCCCGCTTCGCCCGTGTGAGTCGTGCGTGCCCACGTGCGAAGCCTGCGGCCAAGGCTGAGGCTTGCGTAAGGCTCTGACCGCACGACTTCTGTTGTCGCAGGGTCAATCGTTACTTGCGAACTTGCTATGGGATTCCATTCTCCGATTCCGCGAAAAGTGAAAGAGGTGGGCGCATCCGAACGCATCGGCAGCCGCATGTTGACTGATTCCCATTGAGGCGTCTGTTCCTGTGCGCGCGATAAGAGTTGATCGAGATTGGCGGGAACTTCCAGCGCCGATTGATTTGCTGACTGATTAGCCGAACCGCCCCCTTGCGGTTGAGCGGCTTGCGGAACAGGGCTGCCCGTCATCGTGTAAAGCAGATTGTTCGCCCATTGATAAGACATGACCATGCCTGTCGCCGTCAGTATCACTAATACCAGCGCGCACCAGAAGCCAGTCACGTTATGCCAGTTGAAATCGCGCGCCCGCCCTTGCAGCCCGCGCTTGAAGACGGTTATGGATGACAGCGATTTGCGCGTCCACTTCTTTGGCCACCAGATGTAAAGCCCGCTGATTGCGAGAAAGAGGAATGCTGCGTTGCAAGCTCCGGTTATGGCGCGGCCCGTCGCTCGCCCGTCGCCGCTCGTGCCAAGCCAGCGATGCCAGTCAGTGACTACTTGAAAGAACGAGCGAACTCCCTTCGCGCTCTCGCCTGTCACGTCGCCCGTGTAAGGATTCACGTACAGGATTCCATCGCGCCCCAGCGCGAAAGCCGCTGCCGCAGTCGGATCGGACTGTAGCGTAAGACCTGTTGGTTTCAGGTCTGGTCTGGCTTCGCGCACTTTCGCAAATAGTGCTTGCGTGCTCAGTCGCGGCGCTTCCCCTTGAGGCGGCTGCACCGTCCGCGCATCTCGATCAGCGAATCGTTCGATCTGTGGTTGAAAAGCCAGCAACGCGCCCGTGATCGACATAATCAATATGACGAGTCCGGCAATCACGCCCGCCGAAAGATGACACCAGAAAAGGACTTTGCGAAACCGCTTCATAATAGCTCCTCAAAGAAGTAGTAAAGAAAAATTAGAGTATCGCCTTCAATCAGAACACGTTTCTAATATAGCATTCAGCTTAAAAGCGATACTCTTAAAATTACGCCTCAACCCACTTATGCGTACCTACAAGGCAATGAATTAAGATTGCGACCTGATGATTCATCAAGGCCCGGCTCAAACGTCCGCCCACCGGCGCAACAGATTATGATAGATGCCGGTGAGTTGAACTATTGAAGGGTTATCCGGCTGGTCGCTGCCGACCCTTTGAATAGCCACGTCGAGATCGAAAAGCAGCGCGCGCTTTCCATCGTCGCGCACCATGCTCTGTATCCAGAAGAATGACGCGATGCGAGCGCCGTCCGTCACAGGGCGCACGTGATGAAGACTGCTCGACGGGTAAAGAATCATATGGCCCGCAGGCAGCTTTATGTTGTGCATCCCGTAAGTGTCTTCTATTACCAACTCGCCTCCTTCATATTCTTCGGGTGGAGTGAAAAAAAGCGTCGCAGAAAGATCAGTCCGAACGCGATGCGGCGTGCCCGGCACCTGCCTTATAGCGTTATCAACGTGTGTGCCGAAAGCCTGTCCGCCCTCATAGCGATTAAACAGCGGCGGAAATACCTTCAACGGTAAAGCCGCCGCCATAAAGAGCGGATTACGTTCAAGCGCCGCCAGTATCACGTCGCCAAGTTGTTTAGCTAAGAGTGTGTCTTCGCGGAGTTGTTGGTTGTCTTTAGCTCGTGCTGACTGGTGGCCAGCAGTAATCCGACCATCCGCCCATTCTGCTTGTTCGAGCATCTGATGGCACTGGGCCACCTGCTCGGCAGTCAGCACGTCTGGAATTGGTAACAGCATGTTTTCCTTCGTTTCCTAGAATCGGAAGCCTATGCTCACATTCGCAGACCGCGCAGGTCCGGGCACAAGATGGCCGCCGCCTAACCGGTCGAAGTAATACTCATTAGACAGATTGTACAGATTGAACCTGAGATCAATGTGATCGTTCAGAGGATAGGAAGCCAACATATCCATCGTCCAGTAGCTGTCCACGCGCCGTGTATTTATGTTGTTGCCGAAGCGACCATCAACGAAACGCGCGCCTCCTCCGAAGTTGAGCTTGAAAGGAAACTGATAGGTCGTCCAAAGATTGAGCGAGTGCTTGGGCGTGTTCTGAAGTTCGCGGCCTACTTCAGCAGGCGTGTTTGATTCCACTATCTCGCTGTCGAGATATGTGTAAGCGGCAAAGAGTTTCCACACGCGGGTAATGCTGCCGGTCGCGCCGAATTCGAGGCCATACACGCGCTGCTCGCCCTGTAGCACTTGCACAGGTTCGTCGGGCAAAAGTCCCGGCGTGCGCGCGTTGGTTTTGTCTACGCGAAATCCTGCAAGGCTCAACAACAGCCGATCTCTGAACAGATCCCATTTGCTGCCGACTTCAAAAGTGTAAGTCTTTTCAGGCTCGATTGCCGTGTTGGCCGTGTTGTAGGACAACCCTTCGAGAGAAGGATTAAGCGACGTTCCATACGCGGCATAGATGCTGCCATTAGTGCGCGGCTTGTAGACTGCGCCCGCTCTCCAACTGAGCATGCGATCTATCCGGTTGATGTCCACAAGCGCCTGCGGAGTACCGGCTACGCTTACTCCTTCTGCATCGAAGTAATCCCAGCGCAGCCCTCCGCTCAACTCGAACTTCTGGCCGAATTTCATAGTGTCGAATGCGTAAGTCGCAAGCGAATTCCCCGTGATGTTGCCTACTAGCGGGCTGACAGTGAACGTACCTGTATAAACATCATTGGGATTGGGATTGAGCAGCGTGGTAAATGCGTTCGGAGCCGTGCGGAACCGGCGCTCGTTCTCTTCGCGCGAGAAAGCGACACCGGCAGCCAGCGAGTGACTGACCTTGCCCGTCGAGAATATAGACCTGAGATCGGTCTGGTTATCCCATATTTCATCTTCTGTAAGCCACGACCTCATTTCGCGAGCGATGACGGTCGAGTTAATATCGGCAAAGCGCGGAGGCGTCGCAATAGAATCTCGCGTTGACCGCCCATAGCGCGTTTGATTGCGAAACGTGAGATTGTCGCTGAAGTCATGTTCGAACTTCACAGTCGCAAGGTCTGAGTTCAGCTTCTCTGCGTCGCGATTCTTGAAACCGTAGAAAGTATCGCGCGGCACTGGCGCAGGCTCGTCACGAAATTCCACCAGCGCGTTATTAGTGTTCGGCACCCAGGGTATGCCGTAATCAGAGATGTTATCCTGCTTCAGCTTGAAGTAGCTGAGTGTAAGGCGCGTTGGCGTGCCGACTCCGAACGCAAGCGACGGCGCGACGCCCCATCGTTGATTCTCTACAACATCGCGTCCGGCCACGCCGGATTCGTGCGCCACAAAATTCAGGCGAAAGGCAGTGCGCTTTCCTAATCCCAATCGCTCTAACGGCAGGTTGAGATCGCCAGTGAATCGCTTGGTTCTGTCAGTGCCGAGATTGAGCGTAAATCCATAGATGGGATCAAGGCTCGGCGACTTGCTGACAAGATTGATCGTCCCGCCAGCAGAGCCGCGCCCGCTATAGGTTGAAGACGGCCCTTTTACAACTTCGACCTGTTCCAGGTTGAACGGATCGCGGGCTTGCGGGCTGAGGTCGCGCACGCCGTCAACAAATACATCGTTGCGAGCGCTAAAACCGCGCAGCGTCAAATTGTCGCCAGCCGGGTTGCCGCCTTCGCCTGCGGCAATCGTAAGGCCGGGAACATTTCGCAGCACATCGCGCAGCGTAGTCGCGCCTTGCTCTTCGATTACGGATTTGGGTATGACAGATATAGTCTGCGGCAGATCACGCAACGGCTCTGTGTATTTCGGCGATGACACTATCGAGATCTGCCCGCTTACATCGACTGATGATGACGGGCCTGATACTTCGAGAGCCACCGACTCAGGCGAGATCAAGCGATATGTGACGCTCGTGCCCGTCAGTATTTTTTTCAGCGCCTCTTCGGTCGTATAGACGCCTGCCACACCGGGAGATGGTATGGTGCCGATATCTGAGTTCGGCACTACGACTCGAACTCCAGTCATATTCTGGAACGTATTCAGTACGGTATCGAGAGGCCCCGGCGGAATATCGAACCGGCGCGCAGCGGGCGTTTGAGACTGGTTGATTGTGATCGTGCTGCGATTTTCATGCGTGCGTGCGAGGCTTACGGTTTTGCTACCGAAAGCACTGTAAGCCACCAGAGTACCCATCGCGCTCATAGCCACCCAGTACATCGGGCCGCGTTGTTTGAAGCTGCTTTTCTTATTCTTTTTTCCATTTTTCTTTTGTTTTGCTTTCATTGGTTTACCTCCATTTCAATCGCAAAGTGATGGGAATTGCGAGCGATTCTTTCGCCGCATGATCTTGAAGTGAGACAGTTGAGTGGCCTTAGGTGTTTGTCAGTGGTCAGGACGTAAGGTAGTAGGACATCAGAGCCTCCTCTATCACATCAAACAACTCAATCAATGTGTATGCGCCACAGTCGGCGATGTGCTAGGATAGCTCTTGCACGCCGCCTGCAAAGTCACCAGTACGGACCGGGCTGGTCGTTGCATCAGAAGCCTCCAGCGTTGCCGCGCCGGAGGCTTTTACCATTCATCAACAATCTCCTGAAAAACTGAATGCAGCCACTTTTCTTGTTCAACGCGATCAGAAGATTTTGAAAATCATTTTCAAGAAAGGCGATGATATGAATTTTTCCGAGTGTTGTCAAGATAATTTTCAAACTATGTTGATTGATGTGAAAGACGACTGGCGCAACTGAAATGCGCTGCTTCAATTATTGCGATAATCAAGCGCGGTGTGTATACTAACACTTCGTTTGATCTTTGACGGAGCGCTCGGCAGTTTCGAGCGAGTCAGACTTTTATGCCGCTATAGTGTAAGTGGTTAACACGCCGCCCTCTCAAGGCGGAGACTACGGGTTCGAGTCCCGTTAGCGGTACTTAGACAGGTAGAATTGCTCGTCTGAGCGGTTCTACCTTTTTTATTGATGTGAAAGGAAATCATGGTAAATAAGGAAGACTGCATTCTCTATAGCGGCGGGGCACTGGGGGCAGAGGCCGAGTTCGGAGCAAACGCCGAGAAGTTTGGAATCGAAGAAGTAAACTATACTTTCGAGGGGCATAAGATTGAGCGCTCGCGCGGCTTGCATTGCTTGAACCACGAAGAGTTGCAAGCGGGTGATGTGAGCCTTGAATACGTTTCGCGCTTGATGAGTCGTCGCTATTCGGACAGCCCGACCTTTCGGAAAATTCTTCAAAGTATCTGGTACCAGATTAACAAAGGCCAGGAGATTTACGTCATTGGCGAGATACTTGAAGACAAAACCGTTAAGGGCGGGACTGGCTGGGGCGCTGAATTCGCCAAGCTTTGCAATAAGCCGCTATATGTTTTCGATCAACAACGTAATGCATGGTTCAAGTGGAATCAAAAAGATTGGGGCGAATTGAAAAGTGATGACCAACCGGTAGTCAATCACATTCATTTCACAGGGACTGGCACTCGACAACTTGAAGAAACCGGGCGCAGAGCCATCTCGGAACTCTTTGAACGCTCCTTCGCCTCAAAATAGGCTCTGATCGAATCATTCAAGGATCACCAGGGGAAGTGAAAGTAGTGATGACTGACGAAAAACGCAGTCGCGCCCGCGATGATTGCGCCCGATACGATGAGCGAAGCCCAGACGCGCTTGCCGCGTCTGAGCGCGTTCACTGAAATCACGCTCACTGTAAATCCCCACGCATAGCAAACAGGACTTGTGCCTATCCGCTCAATCCACCAGCCGTTCCCTACGTTGAAACAAACGCAGTGCGGAACCAGCGGCACAAAAGCCATTGCCGAAATCACTAACAGCAATGCGTTCCATTCTTTGAAAAAGTAAGTCGCGCATAATATCGCCATCGCGGGAACCCAGACGGTTTTAATGAAAGTGCAAAACGGCGTGCAACCACTCAGACTGAGCCCGGTGCAATCGAGCGATGATGCGATAAAGCCTAAAGGAATCATCGCCAGAAACAGAGCTTGCACACTCTTCGGCAAAGAGTCGCGTGATTTCTTTTCGCTCGCTGCGACTATGTTTGAGATAGCGACTGCAAGCGCGGCAATCACAAGCAACCAGAACCCAACAGCCATCAGCCAGTTCATCTCTACTGTAAAGTCAATTGCGAACCTCGAAAGCAAAAAAGTTGCTATTGCCATTGCGACGTAGAGCAGTAACCGTTGAAGATTGTCCAGCGACATCACTATAATCTCCGCGCTCGTAACTTTCAGACCGTGAGCCTACGCTTGAGAAGCTTTACGGTCAATCATTGCTCGGAGAAAAGGATGAAAAAAACTGCAATCACGCTGGCTCTTATAACCGCGCTCGCAATGATCTCTGCGCCGCTCAATGCTCAGGTCGATGCTTACGACTTAATAATAATGAACGGTCGCATTGTTGACGGCAGCGGCAATCCCTGGTTTTACGGCGACGTAGCTATTCGCGGCGACCGCATTGTCAAAGTCGGCCACATCGGCGCAGCGCGTGCGCGCCGTCGCATCAACGCTCAGGGCATGATAGTCGCACCCGGTTTCATTGATATGCTCGGCCAGTCCGAAACGAATCTGCTGATTGACCCGCGCGCCGAATCGAAAGTCTTTCAGGGCATCACAACCGAAGTGACAGGCGAAGGCGGCTCAATCGCGCCGCTCAACGATTACATCCTCAAAGAACTGGAGCCCGCTCTGAAGCACTTCAAAGTCAACGTAGACTTTCGCACGCTGGGCCAGTATTTCGCTCGTCTTGAGCGCACACCTGCGGCTATCAATCTTGCCACCTTTGTCGGCGCAACACAGGTTCGCCAGTTCGTTCTAAACGACGACAACCGCGCGCCTACACCGGCAGAACTTGAACAGATGAAAAAGCTCGTCGCTCAGGCTATGGAAGAAGGCGCGGTCGGCATCAGCACTTCGCTTGTTTACGCGCCTGCCTTTTACGCAAAGACCGAAGAGTTGATCGAGCTTGCAAAAGTAGCCGCGCAATACGGCGGCGTCTATGCGACTCATATGCGAAACGAGAGCAACTCCATCATGTCGGCGATTGATGAAGCGATTCGCATAGGCCGCGAGGCAAATATCCCTGTCGAAATTTTCCACTTGAAGATGGCAGGCAAACAAAACTGGGGAAAGATGGGCGACGTGATTCGCAAGATAGAAGCGGCGCGGGTTCAAGGGCTGGACATCACTGCCGATCAGTATCCTTATGTCGCGGGCGCGACATCGCTCGGCGCAAGCGTGCCGCCCTGGTCTCACGAAGGCGGCACGGCGAAGTTCATCGAGCGATTGAAAGACTCGGCTACTCGTGAAAAGCTGAAACAGGAGATGCGCGCGGTTTCTGACAAGTGGGAAAATTTTTATCTGGGCGCAGGCGGCGGCGGCGGAATAATGGTAGCAGGCGTTTTGAATCGTGATCTGGCAAAATATGAAGGCAAGCGCGTTTCTGAAATCGCTCGCCTGATGGGCAAGTCGGATGAGATCGATGCGCTGATGGATTTGCTGATCGCAGACAACGGGCAGACGAGCGCGATCTATTTTCTGATGAGCGAAGATGACGTGAAGCTTGCGATGAAACAGCCCTGGGTGAGCGTCGGCGTAGATCACGGCGCTGTCGCGACTACAGGCCCGCTCAATGAAGGCAAAGCGCATCCTCGCGGTTACGGCTCCTTCCCGCGCATACTTGGTCGCTACGTGCGCGACGAGCGCGTGCTTCCGCTTGAAGAGGCCATCCGCAAGATGACTTCGCTCGCTGCGAATCGCGTTCACCTTGCTGACAGGGGATTGCTCAAAGCCGGTTTCTTCGCAGACGTGGTCGTCTTCAGCCCGCAGCAGATCAACGACGTTGCGACCTTTGAAGACCCGAATCGTTTGTCAGTCGGAATGCGCTTTGTCATTGTCAACGGCCAGCTCGTGATAGATACCGGCAAGCAGACGATAGCCCGTCCCGGTCGCCCGATTAGAGGGCAAGGCTACAGAAAGCAGTCTTAAATTTTTCATGACTCCAATTTATTGCCAGGAATGTGGTCGAGCGAA
>DATEKX010000208.1:0-2720 GCA_035277165.1 Blastocatellia bacterium
ATAGACAGGTCGTCCCTAACGGGACTGCTAAAACAATCTCTCAGCTACTTTTCACAGGTCTTCCATGCGAAGCTGCACGTCGGCGTTCTTCCAGGCAACCTGAAGCTCTCTTTGAACGAACTGAACGGCGGATTTTTTTCCCTGCGCTTTCAAGCTCTCTTGTAACCCGAAAAGCGAGCGCCCGTTTCGCGGATTTTTTTCCAGGTCTGCTCGAAACACTTTTTCCGCTTCCGCAGGATTGCCGCTTAAAACAAGCAGGCCGCCGAGCGTTTCTCTGACTGGTATATTCCAATCCGCTGGTTCGGTATAACTCAAAGAGTCTTCCACCTCGACTGCTTTTTTCAGAAACTCGATGGCCGAATTCTTATCGTTTTTCGCAAGAGCAATCTTTGCGCTCAAAACATTCTGCGCAATCTTCAATATGGTGCTCACGGTGTTGATGCCATACGGAACATCAGGCGGGATGTTTTTTGCGGCATCCGCTAAAATGCCTTGCTCGCTTTCGGCGGTGTCGATTTTTCTGGTGCTCGCGTAAGCCATTCCGCGCGCGAAATGCCACAGCGCAGTCGTTGCTGGCAGTCTCTTATCAGGAGCGGGCGTTTTCAAAACTTCATCCCACAGGCGGAAGCGAACCAGCGTCAAAGTCGGAAGCGACATGAACCCATCAATCATGGGAATCATCTCAGGCATATTATTGATGTACGGATTGAGGTGAGCTTCAAGCTGACCAGCCGCTCTTTTCGCATCGCGCAAACGTCCCTGCATACTGTGAGCAATCGAAAGAAAATGCAGGTTGTGCGTGTAGTACATCATCGGGTAGACGCCCTGCCCGCCGTTGTTTTTGATATGTTCGCGGTCGGCTTCGGCGGCATAGGCGTTGGCTCGCGCCGCAGCTTCGTAATTGCCTGTTCTTATATCAATGTGCGCGGGCATGTGAATCAGATGACCTGCGGCGGGAGTCAGCACTTTGAGCCGTTGCGCGCTCGGAAGCGCCCATTCAGGATGCTGCGATGCTTCGACCGCATGAATATAGTAATGATTCGCGCCTATGTGATCGGGGTCGCGCTTGAGGACTGATTCGAGCACGGCGACTATTTCTTCGGTGCCTTCGGCGGGTTTCCCGTCCGCGCTCCAAAATTTCCAGGGCCGTAAATCCATCGCGCTTTCAGCGTAGAGCGTCGCCGCGTCGAGATCATCAGGATAACGCCGCGCAAGCTCGCCCATCGCGTTCTTGTAATCAACATCGAGCTTTTTCAAATCGGCTTTCGGGTCGTTTGAATAGCGTTTCGCAAGCGCTTCGATGTAGGCGCGCTCATGCTCAGGCGCTTTTGCGGCGAGCGCAATAGCTCTTTGAATAGCTTCATAGGCAAGCTTCTCTCGCGCCGCATCAATATCGAGGTTGATGTTAGGGCCAAGCGCAAGCGCCACGCCCCAATGAGCCATCGCAAGATTTGGGTCAAGCTCTGCCGCGCGCTTGAACGAACGAATCGCTTCGTCGTGATTGAATGCGTAGACGAACGTTAGACCTTGATCGAAGAACCGCTGCGCTTCAGCGTTAGTGGTCGAAACCGGATGATGATGCTCGCCCAGTCCCTCTATCAACGAAGCGGGCTTCGCGTCAGCAGGAGTTGAATGTTGATGTTGAGAGAAAACGGTAGTGGAAATTAAAGACAGCACAATAGCCAAAGCGACTCGCTTCATGATATGCCTCCTGGCTTTGTAGGTTGTTTCCGAAAGGAAGTGTTCTCGCGCAAGTCCTAGCTCTGATGCTCAGGATGAGTGCAGCCCGTGAACTCCTTCAAGTAGCTGTTTCCTTTGTAGTGCAATTCTTTATGAATGCCTATCTCCGATGTGTAGTAACCGTCAACGGTTGCGTACTTGATGGTGCGGAAGAATCTCTCTTCGAGTGTTGTTGGAGACTTCTCGTTCTTGCTGATCTCTTTGAGCAGTTCGACCTGTTTTTCTACGCTTGCGTCGGCAAATGCAGCGCCGTATTTATCGCGGCTCATCTTATTGATTGCGGCAAGCCCCTCGCGCCAGTTCTGTTTCGCCATATCGGGCGATTCGCTCACGATCAAATCAAGGTACTCGCTGACGCGCGCTTCTTTCGCTCCGGGCGAAGAATCATCAGCCGGGATGATGCGCTCACTCATCTCGATCACCGTTCGATTCTCTTCTTCCGTGAAGAAGCGCAGCTTGGCGGGCGCGGCTTTCGCCGCAGGCTTCGCTGCCATCTGCGAGTGATTGTGCGACGCCTCTTGAGCCACAGCCGTGTTGTTTAGAACCGGCAGCGTGGCAATCACGCCGACTCCAACGCCTATGCCTTTGATAGCTTCTCTTCGCGTCATGTCATCTTTTTTGTCTTCCATCGCCCTCTCCATTTTTGCGAATATAATTATCGGCCTGGCCTTTCCCGATAGCCGTCAGGAACATTAGCGTACCTCCGAACCGATTCATCAAGCAAGTTCGGGTCGCGCGCGAGCCGTTGATTTCAATTTCGACGTGAAGCGGCCCGACAAACCCCGCGCCTATAAGTCCGGCTCGAATCTTTCGCATCAATCTCTGTCGCGCCTCGGTATGATCGAACTCAGCCAGCGGCGGCGTTGCGGGCTGTCGGGCGCGCGCGTAATAGTGCAAAAAGTCTGTGCCGCCACTCGTTCAAGGTCGGCGAGCCAGTCGGCTTCGGCAATAAAACAGTCCTCGATAGGCGCAAGCTTTCT
>DATEKX010000209.1:0-4517 GCA_035277165.1 Blastocatellia bacterium
CGTTTGCCCATCGCATCGAGCGCCTGCCCTGAATGCAAGTGAGAAAGCGACACCAGCCCTTCGTCAGACTTCGACCAGCGCGCGACTTCGTTGTATCGCTCTACGGCCTTTGCGTAGTCGCCTTTTGCGGCAAGAGCTTCGCCCCATTGATAATTCACGAGGTCGGCAGCTTGTCCTGCAATGCGCTCGTCTTTGAGCAGGCCCTCGAAAGCGCGACTGCCTTCGTCTGCGCGACCCATGTTATAAAGCATTCCTGCGCGCTCGATTCCAAACAGGTAATTGCGCGGGTACTTTGCGGCAAGGTGGCTTATGAGTTCGAGCGCGCGTTCGGGCTGGCCTTCTTTGCTGTAGATTCCGATCAACACCACTCGCGCATCATCTGCTGCGTACTTGCCTTTTTGAGTCACCATCTCAAGGTGTTCGATGCCTTTCTTCTTCGACCCCTTCAACCCGGCAAGCCGCGCCAGAAAACGCCAACTGAATGGCAGACTGTCTATCACATACTCGTACAGCCCTATGCTCAAGTAAGAGTCTGTGTAATTAGGGTCAACCTTGATTACCTTCTTTTGAATTTGAACCGAATCGTTCGCATCCCCGATTGCGCGAACGAAGCTGCGCTTGACCGTAGTCCCGTATCCTGCGCGAAGCCCCAACGCCGACGCTTCGTAATAGAGCGCTTCCGCATCGTCTTTGTTCTTTAGCAGTCGAGCGCGCGTCGCAGCCATCGCTTGTTTGATCAAAGCGTTGAACTCCTGATCGCGCCTGGGATCAACCTTGTCCTCATCTTTGTCCTGCGCATAGAAAGAACCTGTCGTGTAGGTCGAAGATGTCAACCTGCGGCTCTGGTTCAATGTTTCCAACCAGAGATTGTTGGCCAGATATACATAGCCCGCCGGATGTTCGGGCGCAATTTTAGTCATGCGCTGATAACGGTCGCGCGCCGTTTGATAATCCATGTTGTAAAGCGCATCGTTACCTTCATTTCTCAAACGGTCGAATTCCGCAGTGTCAACAGGGGCGACCGATTTTTCAGTCACGCTCGTTGCCTGCTGCGCATAGATTGAATTCGACGCCCATATTACAAGCGATAAAAGTAGAATCGGTATTGCACGCATCTTAAACTCTCCTTACTTCTATTCATTCGTTAATCGTATAGCGAGCACAAGTCATGGAACGATAACCGAAAGAGCATCGGGCACGATGTCGAAACTCATCGGAAGCGATCCGATTATTTCACCGTCAGCCTCGACCCAGGGCTCGTGTGTTGAATTAGCTTTGATGTGCCTGCCTTTGATTATAGTTGCGTTCGTTGATTCGGGCTTGCCTCGCATGCACGCTGCGAGCGCGCCTATATAAGCAAGAGTGTTGGCTTGACGCGGCAGGATGTAGACCTCGAACCACGGGTCTTCAAGCTGCGCGTGCGGAGTTATACACATGCCGCCGCCGTACCCTTTGCCGTTGCCGATCAACGCAAAGACGCTCTCATAGTTCTGGCCGTCCACTTCGATGACGAAAGGCTCTGCTTGCCATGTGAACATGTGTTTGATGCCCGTTACCCAATAAGCGAACTCGCCCGTCTTGCGCTTGAGGCGCCTGTTGACGCCGCGCGCAATCGAAGCATCAAGCCCGATGCCCGCCATCATAAAAAAATAGCGCCTCTCGTCTTCCCGGCCCTGTGCCAGCCCCAAAGCGATGCGCCTGGTTTTTGCTTTTGCTATCACGTCGGCAATTTTGTTGATGTCGAAAGGCATCCCTAAATCGCGAGCGACGACATTTGAAGTGCCGCCGGGCCACACGGCCAGAGCCGCGCTGCTGCCGACTATGCTCTGGATGATTTCGTTCAACGTGCCGTCGCCGCCGTAGCTGACTATGATGTCAGTCCCGCCCGTTACGGCTTCGTGAGCGAGCCGCGTTGCGTCATCAGGCCCGGTCGTAGCGTGCGCTTGAGCGATTATTCCGCGAAATTCAAGAAGGCGTGTCATCTCGCGTGCGTTTTCCGCGCGACGAGATGGTCTTCCCGACATAGGATTGTAGATTATTGTGGCTCGTTTGCCGGTCATCACGCCTTCCCGTTTGATTAAGTGCAAGTCAGGTGCCGTTTGATTTCGCTCATAACTATTGTAAAAGCGTGCTTCTTGAGAGGGCAAGCAGGCAATCGGCGCAGATTTTTTCTGACTATTGCTGTGCAATCTGGCTGCTTGAATTTGTGGCGAGCAATCTCTTCAGGCTTGTTTCACGGCGCGAAAAATCAAATATACAGGCACGCGCATGGCTTCATTGTAACGGTCTGGATTCCTCGCCGCAAACTCTGCGGGCGGCTCTGGCTCTACGAGGTCTGTGATTGTAAGACCCGCCGACCGAATCGCGCCAAAGTAATCGGCAGTCGTGTGATGATAACAGGTGATGCGCTGCCCTTCGCTCGATACGTCGCCAAAACCAAGCCAGGGAGTTTCAATTGCGCGAGTAGGCGAGCCGAAATATTGAGCTTCCCAACTGTGCCGCGCGTCCCACGAATCAAGCGCGTCGGATTGGCTGATGCGGTTAGCAGGGAATCGCGACGTTGACATCGGATGCAGCGCGCTTGCGACCAGTTGCGCTTTCGTCTTCATCGCTTTTGCAATCTCTTTGAAAGCGTTTCCCAGATTCTCAACATAGTGCAATGCGGTGGCTGTGAAGACCGTATCGAATTCAGCTTCATTGAAAGGCAAAGGCCTGGATATGTCTGCGACGCAAAGCTCCAACTCGATGCCGCTCTCTCGCGCTCTCGTTTGCGCGAGTGAAATCATCGTGGAGGATAAGTCTACTCCCACGACTCGCGCGCCGCGTTCTGCAAGCCATGTCGAATATGTTCCAGACCCGCACCCTATATCGAGCACGCGCGCGCCATTGACTTCGCCAATTAATTGTTCTATCGCAGGTCGTTCGATGTTATCCGAGTAAGAGTCTCCGGCAGTGGTGAAACGGTCGAAGGCTTCGCCGCACGCATCCCAGATTTTTTTTGTATCGAAGGGCATTATTCTATCTGATAGTTTGGAGCTTCTTTCGTGATGATGACATCGTGAACATGGCTTTCGCGCAAGCCCGCAGATGTGACGCGAATGAATCGCGCGCGTTCGTGAAGCTCAGGCACAGTGCGACAGCCGCAGTATCCCATGCCTGAGCGCAGTCCGCCCACGAGTTGATGAACGAGCGATGAGAGCGGGCCTTTGTGTGGGACTCGCCCTTCGATGCCTTCGGGCACGAGCTTTGACATCTGCGATTCGCCAGCTTGACCATAACGGTCGCGGCTGCCTTCCTTCATCGCAGAGATGGAACCCATGCCGCGATAGGATTTGAACGAGCGGCCTTGAAAGAGGATTATCTCGCCGGGGCTTTCATCCGTTCCGGCAAACAACGACCCTATCATCACAGAGTCCGCGCCCGCTGCGATTGCTTTGGCGATGTCGCCCGAATATTTGATACCGCCGTCTGCAATGACCGGCACGCTTGACCCGCGCGCGGCTCGCGCGCATTCCAATATTGCAGTGATCTGCGGCACGCCAGCGCCCGATACGACGCGAGTTGTGCAGATTGAGCCGGGACCCATTCCAACTTTGACCGCGTCAACGCCTGCCAGTATCAAATCCTTTGTCGCTTCGGCTGTTGCGATGTTGCCTGCGACGAGATCAATCTCAGGGAATCGGCCCTTTATCTTTTTGATCGCGGCCAGGACGCTTTCAGTATGACCGTGCGCCGTGTCAACGACGAGCGCATCAACACGCGCGCGCACAAGTTCTTCGGCCCGCTCGAAGAAATCGCCCGTTGCCCCGACCGCCGCGGCGACACGCAAACGCCCGAGATCGTCTTTGGCGGCGAGCGGGTACTTGATGGCCTTTTGAATGTCTTTGACCGTGATGAGACCCTTGAGGCGATAATTCTCGTCAACCACGAGCAGCTTTTCGACGCGATGGCGTTGAAGTATGGCTTTCGCTTCGTTGAGCGTGGTGCCGACCGGCACCGTGATGAGATTTTCTTTCGTCATCACTTCGCTGATCGGAAGATCGAGCCGGGTCTCGAATCTCAAATCGCGATTCGTCAGGATGCCGACCAGATGGCCGTTGTTTTCTACTATCGGCACGCCCGATATGCGATAGTGATCCATCATCTCCATCGCTTCATGGATGTGGCGATCCGGCGTCATCGTCACAGGGTCAACTATCATTCCGCTCTCGCTGCGTTTCACCTTGTCTACTTCATCGCGCTGTATGTCGATGGAGAGATTTTTGTGTATAACGCCTATGCCGCCTTGTTGCGCGATGGCGATGGCCAGATGCGATTCGGTCACCGTGTCCATCGCTGCGCTTGAGATCGGAATGTTTACAGGAATGTTGCGCGTGAATCGCGTCGTCGTATCTGCTTCGGTCGGGAGAACATCGCTTCGCGCGGGGACGAGTGAAACGTCGTCAAAAGTCAGAGCTTCGGAAATATCACCAGCCAGCATCGTACTACCTCGATTCAATCAGTAAATAATTTCAATA
>DATEKX010000210.1:0-8749 GCA_035277165.1 Blastocatellia bacterium
CGTCTTCAAGCAGTGTGAGGATCTGCGGGCCTTCCTGAGTGATTGCGACCGTGTGTTCGAAATGCGCGGACGGCTGGCCGTCCATCGTTATTACAGTCCATCCATCCGAAAGCACCTTTACATCGTGGCGACCGAGATTAATCATCGGCTCGATAGCTATAACCCAGCCCTCGCGCAACACAGGCCCCGTGCCTGCGCGACCGTAGTTAGGCACTTGCGGCTCTTCGTGCATCGCGCGGCCTATTCCGTGGCCGCAGTAGTTTCTCACGACCGAGTATCCGAGCGGCTCAACATACGCCTGCACGGCATTGCACACATCGCCGAGCCGGTTGCCCACCCGACATTTCTCGATGGCTTTGTAGAGCGACTGCCGCGTCGTTTCCATGAGTCTTTTCACTTGCTCGCTCACATTGCCTACAGGAACGGTTACGGCAGAATCGCCGACGTACCCTTGATAAGTCGCGCCACAATCAATCCCAATGATGTCGCCTTCGCGCAGCTTTCGCTTGCCCGGTATCCCGTGAACCACTTCATCATTTATCGAAGCGCAGATCGAAGCAGTATAGCCGTTGTACCCTTTGAAAGTCGGATACGCGCCTGCATCGCGTATCATTCGCTCTGCTTCGTAATCCAGATCGTGCGTAGTTATTCCGGGCTCGACCATCGCAGAGAGTCGCTTGAGAACGCGCCCGACGATCTGCCCCGCCGCCTTCATCTTCTCGATCTCTGTTTTGGATTTGCGAATAATCATACAAGACAACAACAGGTGAAGAACAATTCTTCACTCTTCACTCATACCTTTGCTTTCGCCTGCCTGGTTCGATTCTTTTTTTACGATCTCTTCGATCTGTTTGAAGACCTCTTCGGGCGCGACTGTGCCGTCAACTTTGTACAACCGATTCGTCTGACCATAATAATCAAACAGAGGCTTCGTCATCTCGTCATAAAGCGCGAGCCGTTGTTGTATAGCTTCTTCGTTGTCGTCAGACCGTGTGAACAGCGGCTGCCCGTCCAGATCGCAAACGCCTTCCTGTTTCGGAGGTTTGAAGTCCATGTGATAGATCGAGCCACAAACGGTGCAAGTGCGTCGCCCCGCAAGTCGTTTGAATAACAATTCTCGCGGAACATATATTCTTATCACAAAGATTCGATTGCCTCGTTCTTGAGCAATCCTTTCCAGAAGCTTTGCCTGCGGCAGCGTTCTCGGAAACCCGTCAAGGATGCATCCGTCTGTGCAATCGTTCTTGCACAAACGCGCTTTCACGACTTCGGCAAGTATGTCGTCGGATACTAGTTGACCTGCCGCCTGAACCGCTCGAACCTGAAGAGCGAGCGGCGTATCGGTCAGGGCTATCTCGCGCAGAATATCGCCTGTTGCGACGATAGGCAGGCCGTGACGTTCGGCCAGCATCTGCGCCTGTGTACCTTTGCCCGCGCCCTGCGGTCCCATCAAGACGAATATGTTTGGCATAAAGATCAGAAGCTGCGGCGACCACGCAAACGGCGACCACGCGGGCCGAGGAATCCATCGTAATGACGCATGATGAGCTGCGATTCGATTTGATTCATCGTATCCATTGCCACGCCGATCACGATCAGCAAACTGGTTCCGCCAAAATAGAAGTCCACGCCAATGCCTGTCGTCACCCATGAAGTCAACGGGTTCGAGCGAAGCATGGTATCAATTGATTGCCCGATGAACGGGATGTACTGGAACTGGAAACCCGAAAGTATGAACTGCGGCAGAAGCGCAACCAGAGCGAGATAAAGCGCGCCTGCTGTCGTCAATCGTGTCAGTATCTCGTTCAGATAATCCGATGTGCGCTTGCCCGGACGTATGCCCGGAATAAACGCGCCGTTCTTTCGCAGGTTGTTCGCTACTTCGTCCGTGTTGAATATGATCGAGACGTAAAAGAACGTAAAGAAGATTATCGCCGCAGCGTAAATAAGGTAATGCAGCGGATGTCCTTGTCCGCCCATCTCTGTCGCAAGCCTGCCGAGCCAGGCTTTCCAGCCTTCGGTTTGCGTCGGGTCAGTGCCGATGAAGCCCAGTATGGTTTGCGGAAAAGCCAGTATCGAAGAGGCGAATATGACCGGTATGACGCCGCCCATGTTGACCTTCAACGGCATGTGCGTCTGCTGCTGAGGTATGGACTGGCGACCGACCATTCGCCGCGCGTGATTGATAGGTATCTTGCGGAAGCCGCGCTCGACGAAAACTATAGCGGCAATCACGAGTATCATCGCGACTATGAGCAGGATCACGCCGACGGCCTGCCCAGTGCCGCCGCTCGCCAGCTTTTCGTAAATCGCCTGAACTGCCGATGGAAGCCTGAGCACGATGCCTGCGAAAATTATCAAGCTTATGCCGTTGCCAACGCCGCGCTCGGTTATCTGTTCGCCCAACCACATGATGAAGGTCGTGCCCGTCGCCAGCGTCAACATCGTCATCGCAATGAAGCCAGTGCCGGGATTGTAGACGAGCGAGCCTGTACCGGTTATCTGATTTTGCAGCCAGTAGGCGATGCCGAACGATTGAACGGCGCACAAAACGACCGTCAGATAGCGCGTGTACTGCGTGATCTTTCTGCGACCCAGATCGCCTTCTTCCTGAAGAGCTTTCAGTCGCGCGCTCACGACCGTCATCAATTGCAGGATGATCGAAGCCGTGATGTAGGGTGTGATTCCAAGCGCGAAGATTGAGACGACTTTGAAGTTGCCGCCTGAAAACAGGTCCATCACGCCCGCCAGACTGCGATGCATCGTTCCTGTTTCCCACAGCCCCGCAAGCACTACCGGATCAATGCCTGGCGTGCGCACGTGCGAGCCTATGCGATAGACCGCAAGCATTGCAAGCGTGAACAGTACGCGCTTGCGAAGGTCAGGCACAGCAAAAACATTGCGAACGCTGTTAAAGAAGTTCTCGATCATTGGCTTGGACCCCGTTTTGATGAACTATGAATTATGAACGGTGAACGATGATTACTTTTGCGTTCATCATTCAGCATTCACTATTGCCGTAATCAGCGTCGCCGTGCCACCGGCGGCTTCGAGCTTCTCCTTCGCGCTGCGGCTAAATCTGTGCGCGCTGACGTTGAGTTTTTTCGACACGTCGCCGCCGCCTAAAATAACCACGCCGTCAAAGCGCGTAAGGTGGCTCTTTTTAATCATACCACGCTCGGCCATCAGTTCCGGCGTGATGTGATCAGCTTCATCAAATCTCTTTTCGAGATCAGAGAGCTTCACCTCTATCCAGACTTTCTTAAAAATGTTGGTGAAGCCGCGCTTTGGCAGGCGGCGTTGAAGCGGCATCTGTCCGCCTTCAAACCCCGGACGGCCCGAATAGCCTGAGCGCGATTTCTGTCCCTTGTGACCACGCCCTGCTGTCTTGCCTTGACCTGAGCCAGGGCCGCGTCCCAGGCGTTTCTTATTTTTGTTTGCGCCTTTTGGCGCTCCGATGTTGTGTATGCCTATTGCCATTGTTCAACTCCGAAGGTCACTGGTCATCGGTCAAGAGCCAGCGAATCTAAAATTTCAAATTTGAAATTTCAGACTGCCTCAGCTCTGGCCTCAAACACACGGCCCCTATTCTACGATTCGCAACAAGTGCGGAACCTTCTTGACCATGCCACGCATTGATTCCGTGTCGGGTCGCTCGACTATCTGATTGAGCTTTGTTAACCCAAGACTGCGCACAATCTGTTTGTGGTTTTTGGGCGTGCAAATGGTCGAGCGATACCATTGAATTTTTATCATCTGGCCTTTCGACTCGTTGTTGGCCGTTGCCATCGCTAATACTCCCCAATTCTAAATTATGAGCTATGACCGCGGAAGGATGAATATCATCCTCCCGTGTTCATAAGTCATCGTTTCATTAAGCGTTCTGCGCTTCTTCCGCCGCTTGCCTGCGCAACCGCGCTACGGAAGCGGGGTCTCTCAAATCTCGGAGTCCCTCGAACGTAGCCCTCACAACATTGTGAGGATTCGATGTGCCGATTGATTTCGTAACTATATCGCGCACGCCGACCAGTTGCATGATGGCGCGAACGGCACCGCCCGCGATAACGCCTTTGCCTTCGGGCGCAGGCTTGAGCAACACGCGGCCCGCCCCATACACGCCTGTGACCTGATGCGGCACGGTGTTGCCGGAAAGCGGCACGCGAATCAAGTTCTTCTTAGCGGCTTCGATTCCCTTCTTGATTGCGAGAGGGACTTCGCGCGCCTTGCCCGAACCGAATCCGACGACGCCGTTTTCGTTGCCGACGACTACCAGCGCAGCAAATGACAGATTCTTACCGCCCTTGACCACTTTGGTCACGCGGTTGATTGAAATGACTTGATCTTTCAGATCAAGACCCGATGCATCTATTCGTTCCATATTCCCTCAGTCATCCGACTTCTAAAATTCAAGACCGGCTTCGCGCGCGGCTTCGGCCAAGTTGCGCACGCGGCCATGATAAATGTAGCCGCCTCGATCAAACACGACGCGGTTGATACCTTTCTCTTTGGCGCGCTCGGCTATGAGCTTGCCTATCTCTTTGGCCGCGGCAATATTTCCGCCGGATTTGCCGCGCACGTTCGGCTCGGTCGAAGAAGCCGAAGCCAGCGTTTCGCCTTTTGTATCGTCTATGACCTGAGCATAAATGTGATTCACGCTGCGGAATATAGCCAGTCGCGGGCGCTCGGTTGTGCCTGCGACCTTATTGCGAATTCTTTTGTGGACTGCGCGCCGCACTTCATGTCTTTCTTTTTTTGCCATCTCTTCACCTCAATCGCTGATTGGGCATTCATCACTTCAGCGATTACTTTACTGATTACTTGCCTGTCTTGCCGGGTTTGAGTTTCAAGGCTTCGTTAGCGTATCGCACGCCCTTGCCTTTGTAAGGATCGGGGCGACGAAGGCTGCGCATATCGGCAGCGACCTGGCCTACCTGCTGACGATCTATGCCTGTGATGGTGAGCGTCGTCTGATACTGCTGAATCGGCTTCTGGACGCGCTCAATCTTCACTTCGATTCCTGTTGGAATCGGAAACTCTATCGGATGCGAATAACCCAGATTGAATATGACGCGGCCCTTTTGCACTTCGGCCTTATAGCCGACTCCGACCACATCAAGCTGGCGCGTGAACCCGTCCGTCACACCCGTGACGGCGTTCTGAACAAGCGCGCGAGCAAGACCGTGAAGCGCAGCATACTCATTCGATTCGCGCTCGGCGATAAGCTGATCGCCTTCGACGCGAAAAGCTATCCCGTTAGGCACAGGAGTCTTGAGCGCGCCCTTCGGCCCCGTCACTTCAATCACGCCGTCGTTTATATTGATTTTGACGCCTTTCGGCATTGCTATCGGTTTTTTACCTATTCTCGACATTGAACCAGCTCCGAAAATAGCGATGAGCGATTAGCGACGGATGATGATCAAGCATATCGCTTTTTCTCATCGCTCATCACTCATTACTTTCTTAATAGATTCGGCAGAGTATCTCGCCGCCAATCTTCTCGCGCCGCGCGCGACGGTCAGTCATCAGGCCGCGCGAAGTTGATAAGATGTTGACGCCCAATCCTCCGAGCACGCTCGGGATGGAACCGCTGCCCACATAGACGCGACAACCCGGCTTTGACACGCGCTCGATCTTACTCATCACCTGCTCGCCCTTCGTTCCATAGCGCAGATAGACGCGAATATTGCGGCGCGAGCCTTCGCCGATCATCTTATAGTTGTTTATGAATCCTTCTTCTTTAAGAAGGCGTGCGATCTCAAGCTTAATGTTAGAGACCGGCACATCAACTTTCTGATGCTTTGCCGCATAAGCATTTCGTATGCGAGTAAGCATGTCAGCTATTGGATCTGTCATCACTTCTCCTAAATCAAATGATGAATGATGAGCTATGAATGATGATCTGGCTGTTCATCGTTCACAATTCATAATCCATCGTTTCTTCTTACCAGCTCGACTTCGTAACGCCTGGGATATGCCCTTCGAGCGCGAGATCGCGGAAGCAGATTCGGCAGAGCGCGAACTTGCGCAGGTAACCCCGACCGCGACCGCAACGGCGACACCGATTATGCACACGCGACGTGAAAATGTTTAAGTTCATCCCGGCAGCTTTCGCGCGCTTGACCGCCTTTTTGTTGTCAGCGCCCGTCTGCTCCTTGACTCGGCGCTTCGCATTCTGCAAAGCGCGTTTCAACTCATTAGCCTTATACATTGAAGATGTTCTTGCCATCGTTCCTCTATTTCATAAACGGCATGCCGAATCCACGAAGCAGGGCGCGGCCTTCTTCGTCAGTGCGAGCCGTAGTAACTATGGAAATGTTCATGCCCCGCGTCCGATCAACTTTGTTGAAGTCAATCTCCGGGAAGATCAATTGATCCTTAATTCCAATTGTGTAATTGCCGCGACCATCAAAGGCGCGAGGGCTGATGCCGCGAAAATCGCGTACGCGCGGCAGCACCGCATTGATGAAGCGATCCAGAAACTCATACATACGCTCGCCGCGCAACGTCACCGCAACGCCGACGGGCATCCCTGTGCGCAGCTTGAAGGCCGCGATAGATTTCTTCGCTTTCGTGATAACTGGCTTTTGACCGGCTATGGTCGAAAGCTCCATCATCGCCTGATCGAAGACCTTCGGGTTGTTCTGCGCTTCGCGACCGACACCCATGTTCAAAACTACCTTTTCGATTTTAGGCACAGCCATAGGGTTCGTGTAATTGAACTCCTTCATCAAGGCTTGCATTATCTCTGATTTGTAACGTTCTTTCAGTCTAGCCATGCTCTTTAGTCCTCGTTGCTGATGCTGTGGGGAAACCGCCTTCAGCAACTGCTCTAATTAATTCGGCTCTTCGCCGTCCCCCGTCCCTACTGCTTCTCGATAGCCGCGCCGCACTTTTTGCAAGCGCGATGGCGCATGCCGTCTTCGAGCACCTGATGGCCAACACGAGTAGCAACGCCGCAGTGCGGGCAAAGCACCATGATGTTTGACACATCTATTGGCGATTCGCGCTCAAGTATTCCGGCCTGCACGCCTCGGCGGCTGTTGGCCTTGTTGTGGCGTTTGACTACGTTCACGCCTTCGACAATCACCTTGTGCTTTCGAGGCTGCACCTCGATAACGCGGCCTGTCTTGCCTCTGTCTTTGCCCGCGATGACAACCACGCGGTCGTTCTTTCGCACATTGATTTCTAAATTCATAGTACCTCTCTCAGATCACTTCCGGCGCGAGGCTCACGATTTTCATGAAGCGCTTCTCGCGCAACTCACGAGCGATAGGCCCGAACACGCGCGTGCCCACAGGTTCGTTGTCGGGCTTGATTATCACAGCCGCGTTCTGATCGAAGCGGATGTATGTTCCATCCCTTCGCCGTGTCTCTTTGCGCGTGCGAACGACGACCGCGCGAACGACCTGCCCTTTTTTCACAGCGCCATCCGGCGCAGCTTCTTTGACTGACGCCGTAATTATGTCGCCCAAACCTGCGCGCGACCCGGCATCGCCGCCTACCGGCAAAATCATCGAGATGCGCTTGGCCCCGGAATTGTCCGCGACCTCAAGGATTGATCTCATCTGAACCATTGTTCACCTCCGGCGAGGGGTCTTCTGTGAATCTGAGATTTCAGATCACCGGCCCCGGCACCTATCTCGCTTTCTGAACTATCTCAACCACGCGCCAGCGTTTGCGCGCAGACAGCGGTCGCGTCTCGATTATTCGCACGATGTCGCCTGTATGAGCGCCCATCTCGTCATGCGCCATGAACTTAGATCGCTTGCGAATATATCGTTTGTATTTCGGGTGACGCACCTGACGTTCGACGCGAACGACTACCGTCTTCGTCATCTTGTCGCTGGTAACAAGCCCGACCTTTTCTTGCCGACGGCGCTTTGGCTCACCCGCGCTCGTTTCGGTTTCCGTGTTCGTCTCAGGCTCGCCGCCAGTTGCCTGATCGGCAAGCAAGACTTCGCTTTCTTGATTCTCACCGCCGTTTTCGGTCGAATTGTTTTCTATGTTCTCTTCCATACTCAGCCCTTTAATCTTTCAGCCTTCGCTCTATCAATCAACTTACTGTTACGAGGCAAGCTCTCGCTGTCGGATCAACGTCTTCACGCGCGCGAGGTCTTTGCGCGATTCGCGCAGTTGTTTGACCACGTCGGTGTTGCCAAGCGAAATCTTGAATCTCATGCGAAAGATTGATTCCTTGAGTTCGTTGACCTTACCTTTCAGATCCTCGTCAGATAAATCTTTAAGCTCGTCAGCCTTCATACCAGTCCGCCTCCTTCTTGATCTTTGCGCGAGATGAACTTGGTTTTGATTGGCAGTTTTTGAGCCGCAAGACGAATAGCTTCGCGAGCAGTTTTCTCGTCCACGCCTTCCATCTCGAACAACACTCGTCCGGGTTTGACGACCGCTACCCAGCCTTCGGGAGCGCCCTTGCCTTTGCCCATACGAGTTTCAGCAGGCTTCTTGGTGATGGGCTTGTCCGGGAAGATGCGAATCCAGATTTTGCCGCCGCGTTTGATAAACCGGGTCATTGCAACGCGCGAGGCTTCAATCTGCTTGCCCGTAATCCAGGCAGGCTCAAGCGCCTTCAACCCATACTCGCCAAAAGAAATCTCTGCGCCGCGCGTAGCCACGCCGCTCATTCTTCCGCGCTGCTGTTTGCGATACTTCATTCGCTTTGGAATTTTATATTCAGCCATAACACACCGATTCTAGATTTTAAAAATCGTTATTGTCTTCTCGCCGCTGCGGC
>DATEKX010000211.1:0-3141 GCA_035277165.1 Blastocatellia bacterium
GATTGAAAACGGCTGTGCTGCGTTACGTGAGAGAGAATAGAATTGTGCCTTTAACAAAAGATGTTCAGCCATCGCAGACGATCATCGATCTTGTGACGAGCTTTCAAGACAAAGTGATTCGCTCGCTGCTCGTGCGCATGAAAGCGGCGGTCAGTCGCCATCACCCGCGAACGATAATACTTTCGGGCGGAGTGGCCTGTAACAGCGCGTTAAGAGAAAGAGTGAAAGCAGAAAATTTCGGCGCGCCCGTTTATTATCCAAGCCCGTTGCTTACGACTGACAACGCGGCGATGATTGCGGCTGCAGGTTATCCAAAACTTGTGCGCGGCGAAAATCATGGTTTTGAATTCACCGCGTCAACTTCGATCAGGATTGAGAACCTGAAGCTTGAAGGCTACGAAGTTCCAACCAAAGCTCGATACAAGACTTGAAGGAAAAGGTGAGCAACGAAACAGACAAAACTTTTATGCGCCGCGCGCTTGAGCTTGCCGGTCAGGGCGCTGGTCTGGTCAGTCCAAACCCGATGGTCGGCGCAGTCATTGTGAAAGACGGTCGAATCATCGGCGAAGGCTTTCATCGTTATGATTTGTTGCGGCACGCAGAGCCTAACGCGCTGGAGATGGCAGGCGAACTTGCTCGCGGTGCGACGCTTTATAGCACACTTGAACCCTGCTGCCATCACGGCAGAACGCCGCCTTGCACAGACGCTTTAATTGAAGCAGGCCTCGCGCGCGTCATTATCGCCAGTCCTGACCCTGACCAGCGCGTCAGCGGTCACGGAATTCAAAGGCTGCGCGAAGCAGGCATGACGGTCGAAGTCGGATTGCTTGAAGGTGAAGCGCTCAAGCTCAATGAAAGTTATTTCAAGTTTGTCACGCGCCATATTCCGTTCTTTCATACGGTCGAATACCGGCCCAAACATCCGGGCTCAACATTAAAGTGGAGGCCGTCAAAAGAATTTATAAATATGGCTGCGCAATACGACGCGATTGCGCCGGGCGATCAGTTTGAGACTGCGATAATTCTTGATGCTTGTTTGAGTCGTTTTCGTCACAGGCCGCTCATCATTTTGAAAACGAAACAATTGAGCGCGACTTTGCCCGCCTCGAAAGTTGTGATAATAGAATTGAACTCTCAATCATCTCCTATGCTCGAAGCTCTGGCCGAAGCGCGCACAACCAGCGTGCTTGCATTGCCGGGCTTTCATGCAGAAGTGAAAACTCTGCTTGGAGCCGCTGATAAATTGACATTAATCAGTCACAACGCCGCAACCGCTCCCGTTGAACTCGATGATGTAATGATTTCAGAGTCAGAAGATTTCAAAGAGTTCACCGGCTATCCAACGGAACCAGAAAAGCTTGATTAGGGCAAAGAAGAGCCTCGGCCAGAATTTCCTCAGCGATGCGCAAGTCTCGCATCGAATAGTTGATTCAGTCTCTCCGCAGCCTTCAGATTTGATTATCGAAATAGGGCCGGGCACGGGCGCGCTCACCAGACGGCTTGTTGAATCGAGCGGCTACGTCGTTGCCGTAGAGATAGACACGCGACTGATTGAGGAACTTCAACACGCGATAACGGCTAACAATCTTTCAATTGTCGAAGCCGACGCGCTCGAAGTGAACTGGATTGACCTGATAAGCAAAGCGAGCGCGTCATGGCAAACGATCAACGCTCGCGAAGATGAGCCGCGCATCCGAGTTGTCGCCAACCTCCCTTATTACATTTCAACGCCGATCATCGAGCGGCTGATCGAGTTGCGCCACCTGATATTCGATATGACGTTGATGTTACAAAACGAAGTCGTCGAGCGAATTGCAAGCCCGCCGGGCAGTCGCGATTACGGTTATCTTTCAGTGCTGGCGCAGTATCACGCGGTTGCGACAAAGTTATTCGAGGTTCCGCCATCTGCATTCAAGCCCGCGCCCAAAGTCCAATCTGCAATCATCAGGCTCGCAGTGCGCGAACGACCCGCGATTGATGTTGCAAACGAAGCGAAATTTTTCGCGCTCGTGCGAGCATCATTTGCGCAGCGGCGAAAGACCATTTTCAATAACCTCAAAGCCGCAGTTCGGTCGCTTGAATTTGTAGTGAGCTTTGATACGGCTTTGCAAGCATCGGGCATTGATCCACAGCGCCGCGCAGAGACTTTGACGCTTGTCGAATTTGGCGCTCTGTATCGCGCGCTTTTCCACGAATGAAATCAGAGGTTCAGTGATTGCCTTTGAGTTGCTATAATGATTGTAAGCGATGAGCTGCTATCATTCGGGCAATCATCTCCCGCTTGGACGCGGAAATCAGTTAATCGCTCGAACGTTGATATGACAGACGAAAAACTTGAAGTGATACCCTTGGGCGGAGTCGGCCTGTTCGGGATGAATATGATGGCCATGCGATGCGGAGGCGAAGCCATCATCGTAGACGCAGGGATGGGATTTCCCGAAGAAGACCTGCCGGGCGTTGATATAGTCATTCCAGACTTTTCATTCATTGACGAATACCGCGACGAAATAACCGCAATCGTTTTAACACACGGTCACGAAGATCACATCGGCGCTGTTCCTTTTCTGCTCAAAGAGGTCAATGTTCCAGTTTATGGAACTCACCTTACGCTGGCTTTTCTTGAAAGCAAACTGCAGGAGCATGGACTATCAGACTTTGTGACGCTGCATTCGGTCGAGCCGCGCGACAAAGTGAATCTGGGCAACTTTGAAGTCGAATGGATTCACGTCACGCACAGCCTCACGTCCTGCACCGCCGTTGCGATAACGACGCCCGTTGGCGTTGTGATTCATTCGGGGGATTTCAAAGTGGACGACACGCCGGTCATCGGGCCGCCGATGGATTTGGACCGTTTGACCGAATACGGCGACGAAGGCGTGCTGGCGCTCTTTGCTGACTCTACGAATGCCGAGCGGCCCGGTCGCACTGCTTCAGAGCGCGCAGTCCTTCCGGCATTTGAAGACATATTCCAAAAGGCTGAGGGCCGCATCGTCGTCAGTTGCTTCACCTCGTCCGTTCACAGAATTCAAATAGTGCTCGACCTCGCGCAGGACTTTGGACGCAACGTCGCTTTGCTCGGGCGCAGCATGTTGCGCAATGTCGAAACGGCGGACAGCTTTCGCCAGCTTGATGTGCCCGATG
>DATEKX010000212.1:0-16031 GCA_035277165.1 Blastocatellia bacterium
CCGAGGGTGAGATGCGTGGGAGCGGAGCCTCACAGCGCATTTCTGCGCTGCAAGGTTAAGTCGTGGTAGGGCGACCTTCTCCGCTCCCACATGCCGTGCAATCCGATCTCTTGTCAGGAACCGCTACAACGCGCGCAGAAAAGCGACCAAGTCTTTCTTCTCCTGCGGCACCAGCTTGAGGCTGAGCACCAGGTTGAAGAACTCGACCGAGTCTTCAAGCGTCAACAATCGCCCATCGTGCAAGTACGGGGGCGATTCTTTGATTCCACGCAGAGGGAAAGTCTTGATAGGGCCTTGCATCGTCGCCAGCACCCCATTAATCATCTGCGGTTTGTAGAAGCGATCCACTTTTAAATCGTGCATCAGGCCATCCGTGTAATAAGGCGGCGTATGACATATCGCGCAATTCGCCTTCCCGAAAAATAATGCCTCGCCGCGAAGCTCGGACTCTGTAGCTTTCGCAGGGTCGAGCCTGCCGTAGATGTTGAGCTTGGGCGCAGGCGGGAAATCGAGAAGCTCTTGAAACTCCGCCATATCGTGAACGGCGCTGCCGCGATCCAGCACGTTGATGCCTTTCTTGGTGGCGATGACAGGGTCGCCGTCGAAGTAGGCCGCGCGCTGCTCGAACTCCGTAAAGTCTTCGACCGTTTTCAGCGCCCGCTGCGAGCCGAACAATCGCTGAATGTTGACTCCGCGAAGCGAAGGCGTCTCTATACGGCGGCGGTTCTCCTGCGGTCGTATATCGCCTATCAGATGCGCCGCGCCGTTGCTGTGGCCGTTGACGTGGCAATCGAAACAGGCGACGCCTCGGCTGGGTTTTTCAGACCTTCGGTCTTCGGTGGAGTTGAACTGTTGTTGAGGAAACTCTGTGACCAGTAACCTGAGCCCGTCAAGCTGCTTGGGATTGAGTATGCCGTTAAAAAGCTCGAAAAAATTATCAAGAGTTACGAGCTTGCCCTGTGATACATCTCCGAGGTCCGGGCGAGTGATCAGGAAGATGGCTGGCGGAAACTCCGGCAGGAAATGGTCGGGCAAATCAAAATCCAGGTCGAATCGTTCCAACCTGTTGCCCTGCCCCTGTTTGGCTATCTCATCAATCATGAACTTCGGAAAGATCATCCCGCCTTCGGGGTGATTTGGATGTGGGAGCGGCAGAAATCCCTTTGGAAAAAGTCCCTTGTCCTTGATCTCTTCCGGCGACATCTCGGCCAGTCTCTCCCACGTCTGCCCAGATGCGAGCCTGACCGCAGGGCCGACAGGTACGGGCTTGCCCCTCGACATCTTTACTTCCGTTGTGACTTTCTTTGAAAGATCGTAACGCTCGTTGAGCAGATCCATCTGCCGCTTCATGACACCGGGTTTGGCGCTCTTCATGCGAGACATGGTCGTCGCAAAAGGTTCCCTGATGTCTACGGGAGCATAGCTAGTCCCTTTCTTCTGTCCGTCCTGAGCTGCGACCGAGATAAGAAATGCGGTTGCGAAGCAAGCAGTCAAAATTACCTTGATCTTATTATGGTTCATATCTCCTCCATTACATTGCTCAGACGCAAGCGAGATACATCGGGCGATTGACCCGATGTGCAGCATTCATTATTCGCGCCGTTGGCGTCATCTTGTGAAGTGTTGTAGTTGCTTACAAGGTTTTCCGCTCAGTTCGATCTTGCTGTCGGCTTCACAAGCAATAACACGCGACTTCAATTTTTATTCCACCTCCTCTTTATCTTTTTGATACAATCCCCTTTCTATCCTTTACGTCATTCATCAGTGGCGCTGCGGAATTGTTTTGTGTCACATTGTATGGCGCGGAATATTTCAAATCGTTACGTGTTATTACAGAGAGGTTTCGGCATGGGCAAACCCGATACGAGCGAGCCAAATTTCAGTCAGGCAGCGCTTGAGCACATAGATGCTCTGTACGGTTTTGCCATGATGTTGACGCGCAACCCGACCGAAGCTCAGGACCTTGTGCAGGAGACTTATCTGCGGGCCGTGCGAGCCTTTGGCACGCTGGTTCCCGACAGCAATTTGAAGAGCTGGCTGTTTACCATTATGCGTAACGTCTGGCTCAATCAGCTTCGTCATTCGCGCAGCGGCCCGCGATTCGTCGAGATTGATGCGGAAGCGGAAGGACAGATGCCGTGGTTCGATAATCTGGCCGCAGACCCTTATATCGTCTTTGTGCGAAAACTGGAGCGCGAAGAAGTTCATCAGGCGATAGAGAGCTTGCCCACGCCTTATCGCGAAATCGTCGTGCTGCGCGACATCGAAGGGTTCAGCTATCAGCAGATTGCACGCATACTGGGCTGCCCTGCCGGAACCGTGATGAGCAGATTGGGGCGAGCGCGAGAAAAGCTGCGACAGCTTCTCGGTCAGTGGCAGGCCGAGGCGGCTGGAAACAAAATGCGAGCGAAAGAAGCATGAGTAAAAGAAGCAAGAATCAATGTGAAGAAGTTCGCGCAGCTATAGCCTTTTATCTGGACGACGAGTTGAGCGGAAGCGATCTTGTCGCCTTTGAGTCGCACCTCAAATCATGCGCGTCGTGCAGCGAGATGATGGCAAGCGAACGGCGATTCATCGAAGGCATTCGCGAAGCGAAGCCGCTTCGCGAAGCGCCGCCGGAGCTTCGGTCTTCGGTCGAGCAGATTCTGAGCAACAGCGCGCCTCCTTACGCAGCGCCGCCTGAATTGCGCCGTCGAGTTCGCAAATCGCTCTCTTCGCCTTTTCACCTGAGCAGTCGCCGTCGTCTGATTGCACTGGCCGCGATATTTATATTCGTCGTCGCGCTGGCAGGCGTGTGGTACGCGACAAGGTTTCGCAGCCAGGTAATGCCAAAGCTTACCTCCGAATTTGCACTGATGGCCGTAGACACTCATCTGCGTCACCTGCGCGGCCAGCTTCCATTCGAGATCGCGACCGATTCACCTGATGACATCTCGCGCTGGTTCGAAGGCAAAGTCTCTTTCAGTTTAAGACTGCCCAACTATCAGGAAGCGTCAGGGCAAGAGAAACTCTACCGTCTGGAAGGCGCGCGGCTCGTAGGATTCAAGAATGATTATGCGGCATACGTCGCTTATCAAATGCAGAAGCGGCCAATCAGCCTTGTTGTGACTTCGGAACGCGTAGCCGTGCCGTCGGGCGGGGAAGAGATTGTTTCAAAAGGGCTGATGTTTCACTTCGACTCGATTGCCGGATTGAAAGTTATAACGTGGTCAGATAGAGGATTAACTTACGCGCTCGTGAGCGATCTGGAAGAGCGCGGTCAGCAGTCCTGCATGGTCTGTCACGCGGGCACGAAAGACCGCGACTTCGTCGAAAGCCTCAAGCCTGCGCGATAATCTGAATAAGTTAAGGAATCGCGATGGAGAAAGTTTATCGTTTCTCGATAACACTTTTATTGACGTGCTCGGTTTTGCTTTCTTATGCCGCCGCCCGTACCGGCCAAACCAAAACTCAAGATCAGCCTTTTGTCGTCGAGTATTACTACAAAGCGAAATGGGGATACGCCGACGAATTCATTCGCCTGTTTAAGAAGAATCATTACCCTGTGCTCAAAAAGCAGATCGAGAGCGGGCGCATAATCGAAGTCCGCGCCGCCCGCCCACGCTATCACACGACCGAAGAAGGTCGCTGGGATTATCGCGTGACTATAGTTTTTAAAAACGCCGCCGTGGCCGCTGATTCAAGCGGCGAAGAAGCTCTTACCAAGCAACTTTATCCCGATCAGGAAACCTTCAAGCGCGAAGAACAGCGACGGTTTGAGATATTGATCGCGCACTGGGACACGCCGATTCTGCCGGTAAACCTCAACCAGCAGGGTCAATAAACAAGTCTCGTTTAGTAATTGCTTTTACAAATCACCTGCGCTATCGTTAGCAGCAATATCAATTCGTTGGAGGCCTCTATGCATAGCGCAAATCGCAGCATCAAAGCCATATGTTTACTTGTTGCATCTTCAATTATACGCGTTGTAGTTATGCAAGCAGGAGCCGCAACTATTGAGATTGCAGGTGGCGTTATGAGTAGAACGAACCATAACGTATTGATACAGCAACAGACCGAAGAGATGCAAAGACTGAAAGAAGAGTCAGGCCGCCTTTATCGTGAAGAAAAGTATGACGAAGCCATTTCGATTATTGAGCGAATGATTCAAATAACTGAGCAATCGCGTGGGGCATTACATCCCGACATGATAATAATGCTCAACGGCTTGGCCAATGTGTATCTGGCAAAAGGCGACTATGCAAAGGCAGAGTCTTTGTTTGTGCGGGTGCTTGAAATGACAGGGAAGGCGCGCGGGCCAAAGCATGCAGATACGGTAAGAGCAATTAACAACCTGGCTGCGCTATATGAGAGAGAAGGCGAATACTCAAAGGCAGAGAGTTTATATGCGCGCGCGCTTCAAATAAGAGAAGAGACGCTTGGGCCTATGCATCCGAACACATCAACGTCGCTACACAATATGGGCAGAATGTATGAAGGAAGAGCCGACTATACAGAGGCAGAGAGGTTATATATTCGCGCGCTTGATATAAATGAGAAATCGCTTGGGCCAAAACACCTGAACACCGCCATATTGCTCAGTAGTCTAGGGGTTTTGTATTTTGAGAAAGGCGACTATGTAAAAGCAGAGCCATTACACGAGCGTGCTCTTGAAATTTACAAAGAACTGTTTGGGTTGAAGAATACATACACGGCTACGGGATTCAACAACTTGGCCACGCTGTATCAGGCAAAGGGAAATTATGCGAAAGCGGAGTCGTTTTATAAGCTCGATCTTGAAATAAACGAGGAACTCGGCGGACCAGATGCTTTGAGCACGGCAGGGACTCTCAATAATCTTGCCACGCTGTATCAGACGAAGGGAGACTATGCAAAGGCAGAGTCGCTGTACTTGCGGGGGCTTAAAATAACCGAACAGGCGCTTGGCCCGGAGCACCCCCAGACAGGAGCTGAACTCTATAATCTGGCAGGGCTCTATTGTGTTAAAGGCGATGTTGCAAAAACTCTTACATTATTGTCCCGAGTGCTTCAGATAACAGAAATAGACTTTCGCCGTAACCTTACTATCGGCTCTAACAAGCAAGTCAGTGACAACCTGAAGTACACTGAGTATTTTAAAGATTTTGCTATTTCGCTCCAGGTTCGTCAGTCGCCTCAGCTTGTGGCGGCGCGCGACTTCGCTTTTGCAACTCTTCTCCATCTCAAAGGACGCAGTCTGGATGCGATTACTGATTCGTTAGCCGCGCTTCGCCGCAGGGCATCGCCGGAAGACCTCTCTCTCTTTGATAAACTGGCGCAATCGCGCGCTTTGCTCGCCGCCGCTACCCTCAGGGGGCCGGGCAATGCAGATCCCGCGCAATACCGCGCCAATATCAAAGCAAGTGAAGATGAAATAGAAAAGATCGAAATTGAACTGAGCAAGCGAAGCTCAGAGTTTCGACAGCAAATCTCTCATATAACGATTGATGCCGTGAGGAAGACTATCACGCCTGGAATGGCTCTTGTAGAATTCGCTTTCTACACACCGTTCAATCCCAGCCTGAAAGTCGAAGAGCGTAAATTGGGCAACTCGCGCTATGTTGCCTATGTGCTGAATAATCAAGGTGACATCAAGTGGGTAGACTTGGGAGAGGCTGCTCCGATTGATGAAGCTGTGAATCGGTTGCACACAGTGTTGCGTGAAAACAAGCCGCTCAGTGATATTGATCGCGAAGTCAAACCGCGCGCGCGCGCGCTCGATCATCTGGTCATGGAGCCGATTCGCAAACTGTTAGGTAATACGCGCCAGTTGCTCGTCGCGCCCGACGGCGCACTCAACCTCATCCCTTTTCAAGTACTGCTTGACGAGAATAATCGCTATCTGGTTGAGAACTACTCGATTTCATATCTTACAACCGGGCGTGATCTGCTACGATTGCAAACTCAAGTGCCGGGAACTCAGGAGACATTTATCTTTGCCAACCCAAATTTTGGCGGAGATATGAGTTCATGTACTAAACGCAAAGTCTCTATTGTCAATAATGCAGTCAGTGATGCAGTCAATTTTTCTGAGCTTACGTTCTGTCCCCTCCCGGCCACTGCGGAAGAAGCCACTGTACTGAAGAAAGTTTTCCCTACTGCCAGGATGCTGGTCCAGGAGCAGGCAACTGAATCTGCGCTCAAGCGAATCGCTGGTCCAAAGATTTTGCACATTGCTACGCATGGATTCTTTTTCGAAAATCTTGTAATAAATAGTACTACCAAAGGCCGGGGATTATTAATCAACCAAGAAAGACCTGCCAAATCCATGGCGTTGCGGATAAATCGGGTTGAGAACCCCTTACTGCGATCAGGGCTCGCGATGACTGGAGCCAATCTGCATAGAGGCGGCGATGACGATGGTGTGCTGACGGCATTTGAAGTCGCAGGATTGAATTTGTGGGGTACGAAGCTGGTCGTATTGTCGGCTTGTGATACTGGGCGGGGTGAAATTAAAAATGGCGAGGGCGTTTACGGCTTACGCCGCGCGCTAGTGCTGGCAGGCTCGGAAACTCAGGTAATGAGTCTTTGGCAAGTGGACGATGAAGGCACGCGCGACCTGATGATTGATTACTACAAAGCCTTGCAAGCCGGTCAGGGCCGTAGCGAAGCGCTGCGCAATGTGCAACTGCGAATGCTTAAGAGCCTGAATCATCAGCATCCGTATTTCTGGGCCAGTTTTATTCAATCGGGCGAGTGGGCGAACCTGGACGGCAAACGGTGATCGAATGAGCGCCACTTCCCGTGGCGCTCGACCAATGATTCGCGCTCGGATTAAAACCTGAACGCCGCGCCAATCGTGAAGCCTTTGATTCTTGCGGTCGCAAAGTCGTCGTCATCTTTGCCTTTCAGATCAAAGAATCTGTATCCGGTAGTCACGCCGACATTCTTGATCGGAAAAACTTTTACGCCAAAGTCGGCATCAATCAGATGGCCGAACCTGTTATCAGGTGTCCCGGCCACAGAGGCAAAGACTTGCACCTTCTCATGCGGATAAGCGTCAAGGTCTGCGCCGAAAGCCGGGACTGGGACGGCAAAGTCTCTGCTTTCACTGATGCCGTCGTCGGGAGCAACAAGCGTAGCGTTGAGCCACACGCCGCGCACTTCAACAAGCGGGCCGAATCGAATTCGCTCATTGCCTATAAACTGCCACGAATATCCGGCCCTCAGTTGCTTGAGGTCGAAATCCGATACGACCCTTGTGCTGACGTTGAAATCCTGCCCTCCGAAACGGATGCTGCGCGTTATGCTTTTATCGCCGCTGTAATCTACCTGAAAATACTCGAAACGAAGCTTATGGTTTTTCGTCAGGCGTCCGGCAAATTTGAACTCGGGAAAGTTTCGGTCTTCCAACCCGAGATCATCTTTGACATCGAACTCCGTGCCATCGAGCACCTGGCTGGAAACTCTGGCCTTCGAGTTCAGATCGGTTATCCAATATCTAAAGTCAAATTCCACTCTTGAATCTGCACTCGATGATTGAGCAACCGTTGCGCCTGATGAAATGAGAAGAATAAGGAGAGCAAAGAAGAATTTCTTAAGCATGTAGTGACTACCTTTCCCAATTGTTCGTTCGTGAATTTAAGGCTAACGCTTTTTGATCTCGATCACAACCAGCCCGTAAGGCAGGTCTTGAATTGTAAACGCCACGCGATCACCCGGCGCGATCTGGTCGAGCAGGGATTTGTCTTTGACCTCGAACGGCATCTTCATCGCGGGCATCAGGTCTTTGATGTCTTCGTGATCTATTTGCACAGTTGTTCTTTGCTCGTTGATAGAATCAACAACCCCGACGGCGCGATAAATCTTTGCCTGCGGTTTTTCGGATGGCTTATCCTGCGGTTTCTCTTTGGATGTGGCTTGCTCTTGCTGCTTGAAATTCTGCAGGTCGCTGATAATTTCTGCTGGCTTCCACTCGTTGCCCGTGTAAAGCTTCGCCACCTTTCCGTCCGGCGAGATGACAGCAGTGACAAGCGAATGAATGATCTGATCGGCTTCCGTAAAGTACTGCAGCCCGAAATAAGTTGCAATCCGTTTCACTTCATCCGCACTGCCCGTAGCGAACTGCCATCGGCTGAACGTCTGCGCGCCGCTTTCAGTTGTGCGACCAGCCCCGTACTCGCGCAACCGCTCGGGCGTATCGTATTCAGGATCAACGCTGACGCTCAACAGTTGAGTCTTCGCGTATAACGCCGCATCGTTTTTGATTGCTTTAATTATTTCAGCGAAGTTGTCAGTCATCAGCGGGCAATAATCGGGCAGCGGGCAGCGCGTGTAGATGAACGTCAACACCAGCGCGCGGCCTTTATAACTGCGAAGCCGCACGCGCCTGCCGTCTTGATTGACGAGCGTGAAATCGGGCACTTCTTCGCCCGGCTTAGGCCCGACCGAGCTTCGAGCAGCGCTCGCGCTCGATTCATCAACGGCGACCTGCATGATAACTATGTTTTCAAGCCACGAGCGCAGGCCATCAACAACAAGCGTCGCCTGCACGCGATTGCCGGGAGCCATCTTGTCAAACGCCCATTCATCTTTCAGCTTGAACGGCATGGTCATCGCGTCCATGTAGTTAGGGATTGCTTCATGAGCGATGGTGACGGTCGAACCGCGCTTGTCAACGCTGACGACGACGCCTTTCAAATCGTAACGCTGCTCGTTGCCTGAAGCGCGACGGCAGGCCGCAAAGCTTATCGCAAAGATTGCGATAGCCAGCATCATCAAACGCGGCGCGCTCGAACTTGTTGAGCGATTCACTTTCATAAGCGGTAATTTTCTGCCATCGAGAAGCGATAGACAACCCGAAGCCGCCACCTCGTCGTTATCATAATCATTAAGGGCTTGACTCTGCGACCCACGTTGGTATTTTATTACTTTATCAAGAGGAGCAGTTATGCCTAAGGGAACAAGATTTATTGCTTCGTCCGTCGCCGCTTTTTTGATCCTCGTCTCAGCGTCTTTCACTCCGAAGGCTGCAATGCAGTCCGAGTTTACGCTCACTGGCGAGTGGCTGATGATTTCAAGCCCGATTGACAATCAGTCGTTTTCGAGAATGGGCAACTCGCTCGGCTTCCCCGACCGCGACATGGTTTTCGAGCAGGAAGGAGACCTGCGCACGGGCAGGGTCTTGCGCGAAGAAGGAGAAAACGTCAGGCCGCTCGGCGTGTGGCGCGTTTCGGGCGATAAGTTCAGCGCGACTTTTCAATTGTGGTGCCCGGACAGTCGCGGCACTTGCGGGACAGTCATCATGCGCGGCGAGTTTTTGCGCGAGGATAAGGTGAAAGGGACTATGACCGTCTTCTTCGATCAGGAAGACAACTTCCGCCCGACAGGCTATGACACGTGGGTTTTTTCATTCACCGGAAATCGCGTGCCGGGAGGATCAAACTGATGGCAAGACTAATTCAACTCTTCAGCAAGCATGCGCTCGTATCTGCTTTAATTCTTGTCACAGTGCTCGTCGTAGCGCCTTCGGCTCTGGCCGGTAAAAAGTTCGAGGGCCGATGGTCGGTTTCGATCACGATGCCCGTAGCGCCAAACAGCAGCGACAAGCGCACCTTCAATCTTAACTTTGATGCAGGCCCGCGCGGCGAAAGCCTGCATGGTCGAATAACGATCTTAGATGAACAGGGCCGCACAAACAGCGGCGTGTGGCGGCAGGTCAACAAGAAAGTCTCTGCTACGTTCGAGCTTTGTCCCGATGACGGCGGCCCGTGTGCTTCGCTCGTTCTTATAGGGAAAATCAAAGATAACTCGAAGATCAAGAAGGGTGATGTGATAGTGATGTGGGACAGTGGAAACCAACAGAACCCCGCGCTCTATGACACATCGAACGGTTCGTTCAGCGCCAACCGATTGCCGTAATCAAAACAGATCAAGGTCAACGGAGCCTTGAAAGTTCAATCAACCTTTTTCAATGATCCGTCCCGGATCACCCATCTTATTTTATCAGCCGGGTCTTTGGCCTGACTGCCTTCGCCTTTGTACTCCTCGACATTCTTTAGCGGGCGATTCCCAAGGTCAATTTGATACGAGCCTTTTCTAAACACGATTCCTTACGGCTTCTTCCCCGCGCGTTTTGTTGCGGCGTTGATTATTGCTTCCCGATTATTCTTGTCAAAAGCTTCAAAGATTTCTTTGTCGGAAATGCCCGCGATGCGCCCCAGGATGTAAAGACTGGCCCCCGCATGCCCCTTGTCTTTCCAGCGGGCCATCTCGACAAGCGATTCGAGCGCTCGGTCACGAAGCTGCGCGAGCAACACCGGGTCACGTTTTTGAGTAAGCCGCATCAGAGTAAGAGATGATTTGTTGCGATCTTTCCAAACCGACGAGTTGAGCATTTCTACGAAAGGAGACCATGGAATTCTGATCTTTAATTTCCCCTCCGTTTGCGCCTGAGCCATTACGCCGAGCGCTCGCATCGCGTTGTTGCGCACGGTGTCGTCAGGGTCTTTGATTGCGGCGACAAGATCGCTGACCACCGCCTGCTTGTTTTTTGTATAAGCGATTACCTGCGCTGCCACAGCGCGATGCTCCGCGTTATTTGAGTTGTGCAGAACGTCGCGCAATTGCTTCAGGTCTCGCGCGGCAAATTTAATGTACTGCTCCTGAATTGCGCGGGCAGCCGGGTAATGCGTAAGCGCGTGACCCTGAGACTCGTCTTCTGCCGCATCGCCGCTTAAGACTGCCTGCTCGATTGCGTTAAGGAAATCCCGTCCGGCTTCGACAACGTCGTCCGGCAGCAGAACATTCTTTTTGGGAGCCGGACGAAACCGTAATGCCGGGAATCCCTTTTCCTCAATGCCGATATACAAAGTTGACTTTCCATTACTATCACAACACCCGAGGCTCAGATGTACGTGTTCCACGCCCGGCAGAGCGCGCAGTTCTTTTACCGCATCATCTAAAGATGCGGGGACGGAATCGCCCTCTTTGATTTTGAGAGCTTGCCGCGCCTGATTTTCAGAGAGATTGTGAAGCCCGTAAAAATCAATGATACCTATCGGCGGCATCTGAGCGGTTGATGAACTTAAAAACAGACAGGCGAGAAGGCGAATCCAAAGCATAATCAAATCCCCTTCGGTTCAGAGTGCACACATTAGTTCTCATCCAATCTAAGGCTTGGCTTCCATCCAGTTTTGACCGATGCCAATATCTACGATTAAAGGCACAGCAATTGGATAAACGGATTCCATCTCTTCTTTCACTATTTTTGTGGCGCGCTCGATCTCTTGTGCAGGCACTTCGAGCAGCAACTCGTCGTGCACTTGAAGAATCATTCGCGCGCCCAGTTGCTCGCGGTTTAATCGTTCGTGCACGCGAATCATCGCCATCTTCACAAGGTCAGCCGCAGTCCCTTGCAGCGGGGCGTTGATAGCTTCGCGCTCGGCTCGCGCGCGCAGGTTGTGATTGCGATTGTTAATGTCGGGTATCGGGCGAATGCGACCGAACACGGTTCGCACCAATCCCGTTTCGCGCACTTCTTCGGGCGTCTTTTCCATGTAGCGGCGCACACCCGTGTAGGTCTCGTAATAATTCTCAATCGCTTTCTTTGCTTCCGCGCGCGTCAGTCCCGTCCTTGCCGCAAGCCCGAACGGGCCGACATCATAAGCGATTGCAAAGTTGACTATCTTCGCCAGCCTTCGCGCTTCCGATTCTTCCTGCTTTGTCTTCGCGCCAAACACCGCGCGAGCCGTGCGCGCGTGAATGTCTTCGCCTCTGTTGAAGGCTTCGGTCATAACCGGATCGCCCGTCAGGTGCGCGAACAATCTCAATTCAATTTGCGAATAGTCGGCTGACATCAACGAGTAACCGGGTGATGCGACGAACGCAGCGCGAATGCGGCGGCCACTCTCTTTGCGAATAGGAATGTTTTGCAGGTTTGGATTCGTGCTGCTCAATCTTCCCGTCGCGGCGACAGCTTGATTTAGTGTCGTGTGGACGCGGCCCGTGCGCGGGTTGATCAGCTTTGGCAGCGCGTCAACATAAGTGCTCTTTAGTTTCGCTATCTCTCGATACTCCAGAATCAGGCGAGGCAGGTCGTATTTCGTCGCAAGCTCTTCCAACACATCGGCGGATGTTGATATGCGCCCGGTTTTGGTCTTGCGGCCAACATCGAAATTCAGCTTCTCGAAAACCTCGCCGAGCTGAATCGTAGAGTTGATGTTGAACTCCTGACCTGCGAGGCTGTAAATCTCTGCCGTCAGCCGCGCAAGCTCGCTCTCCATTTCAGCACCGGCTTTTTCAAGCGCCGCGGTGTCTATGCGCACGCCTATCCGCTCCATCTCGAAAAGTATCTCGACGAGCGGAAGCTCGATTTCTGTGTAAACGTGCTCAAGCCCCTGAGCTTCCAGTTTTGCGCGCAGCACATCCGCAATATGAAAGGTCAGGTCAGCCGTTTGAAGCGCGAGCGAATCGTCTGCGTCAAATCCTTCGACCGTTTCGGCCAGCTCAAGACCTAACTGTTCGCGCGCGATTTCAAGCACGCGATAGCTGGTGCGGTTCGGGTCGAGCAGGTAAGCCGCCAACATCGTATCGTCTTCAACGCCTTCGATGCGAATCGCAGGTTTGAAATCCTGAATGCAGCCCTCGTCTTTTTTCTTCGTGGATTTTTTCGCTTCCTGCACAGGCTCGCGCTCGCACACATATCGGTCAAGGAATGTGAGCGCGCCTTTCCAATCGTGCACGGATTTGCGAATCAGTCCGTTTTCAAGCATCTCTTTTACGAGCGGCAGCGGGTCAGCGCCTTCTTCAAATTTCTCAAGATCAATCAGCGCGGCGTTCATCTGCGCCGTAGAAATAGTGATGCCATACATCGTGCCTTTGCGTTCGGCTATCGAAAGCGCGAAACGATCAAGCGCCCATAGCGACTTGAGGAACTTCTCAAGCTCAGAAAGAGTCGTGATGCGCGAATAACGCGGCTTGCCCGGTTTGCGCGCGGCGACCGTTGCGACTGCCTCGTGTGTGGCCGCGTCTGCAAACTCGCGCGTCAGTTGCGAAAATTCAAGCTCCGAAAATAATTCATAAGCGGCGCGTCGGTCAGGTTCTTCATAGATGAGCGCGTCGAGGTCAATCTTAATCGGCATCTCGCAATGTATCCGAGCAAGCTCGCGCGATTGCAGAATCAACTCGCGATTGTTTTGAAGGCTCTCGCGATAAGTCTTGCGCGAGATTTCATCAGCATGAGCGAGCGCATTTTCTATTGATCCGAATTGATTGATTATCTGCTGCGCGCCTTTCTCGCCCACGCCCGGCGCGCCGGGAATGTTGTCCGACTGGTCGCCCCATAGCCCCAGCAGGTCAACTACCTGATCTGGCCGCACGCCTAATTTCTCTTTCACACCTTCGGCATCCATCAAAGCCAGCGAACCGTCGCGCCCCGCTCGCAGAATCTTCACGTGATCGGTGACAAGCTGGCACATGTCTTTATCGTTGGTGACGATTACGACATCGAGATTGAGCGCTTCGGCCTGACAGGCGAACGTGCCGATGATGTCGTCGGCTTCGTAACCCGCAGCGCGCGTGATCGGAACTCTCAGCACTTCGCACGCGCGAAAGATGTAAGGAAGCTGGATTGAAAGATCGTCGGGCATCGCGGCGCGAGTTGCTTTGTAAGCTTCAAAAGATTCGTGGCGAAATGTGGGTTCCGGCGAGTCGAGAGCGACGCCCAGATAATCGGGCTTTTCGTTGGCGATCAAACGGCGCAGAATCATCGTGAAGCCGTATATCGCATTCGTCGCAAGCCCGTGTGAATTCGTCAGCCCTCGGATAGCGTAGTATGCGCGATAGATTTGCGACATCCCATCAACAATGAATAGTCGCTTGCGTTCGGATTGAGCCATGGGTTTCATGCTACGAGTCGCGATTTCAGAGTGTCAAGCAATGCTAATTCTATGATTGCTCGTTAGAGGCTATTGCAGTAGAATCAGGCTGGCTTTTCAAACTGCCCCACATTACCAGAGGCGCTATGGACAAACCCGGCGCAAATTATATCCGTGTGTTGCTGGTGGACGATCACCAGATAGTTCGCACAGGCTTGCGCATGATAATCGAGAGCCAACCTGATATGGAAATGGTTGGCGAAGCGGGCAATCGCGCCGAGGCGCTGGCTCTGGCCGCGAGTGAAAACCCGGACATCATTTTGCTCGACCTGGATCTGGGCGATTCCAGCGGCGCGGACATCATTGCCGATTTGTTGGCCGCCGCAAGCTCTGCGCGAATAATCATACTGACGGGCTTGCGCAGCCCGGAAGCTTACAAAAAGGCCGTTATGCTCGGCGCTATGGGCATAGTGGTTAAGGACAAAGCCGCCGATGTGCTGATAAACGCCATCAAGGTAGTTCGCAAGGGAGAAGCATGGCTCGACCCTGCGACGACGGCAAGCATACTCGGCGAAGTGTCGCGCGCGCCTAAAGCAAAACCGATTGACCCGGAAGCCGAAAAAATTGCTACGCTGACTAATCGGGAGAGAGAGGTCGTAACTCTTATCGGCGAAGGACTCAAGAACAAAGAAATAGCCGACCGGCTCTTCATCAGCGAAACGACCGTGCGCCATCACCTGACTTCAATCTTCGACAAGCTCGACGTTGATGACCGCGTAGAGCTTTTGATCTACGCATTCAAGCATAGACTCGCCGACCCGCCACGCTGATCTTTTTGCGACGCTGTAGCACAATTGTGCCATTCGGCTTCCTGAAAAATAGGAGCCGAGTGTTGCCAAAATTAGGAGTAGCGAACGATGCGCGATCTGTCGAGCCGTGGTTTAATCGCGAATGTGATGTGGCGCGTTTCAAAGGAGTGGATGATCCTCTCAAGGCTTCATTATAAGCTTATCGGGGATAAGCTCTGTCCACGAGCGGATTGAAACGCGCCCTTTTCGATTTATTAGCGGGCGAAGGTTTGAGATAGCTTGTATCGGCGCGAGATTGGAGTATGATTAGCCATCAACACTTGCGACCACTAATCAACACCGGGCAAAACGCTTTACCGATTTGAGAAGGGCCGCGCCGAAACGAATCCTGAAAGGAGATGGAAGACTATGTTTCACATCGGCATGTTGTTACTTGGGATTATCGGGGGGACGATGCACCTTATCTGGCTGTTGATAATTGGGCTTGTCGTGGGCGCGCTGGCGCGTTTGATCCTGCCGGGTAAAGACCCTATGGGCCTTATTGCTACAGCGCTGCTTGGCATAGCCGGGTCTTTCCTGGGTGGATTGCTGGGCCGCTTGATTCTAGGTGAAAAAGATGGGAACGAAGGTGCAATGCTGCGCCCCAGCTTTCTGTTCTCGCTGTTGGGAGCAATCCTTTTGCTATGGCTATGGCGAAAGTTCGGCCCAAAAACAGCGGCGGCTTAATAGCGCCCCTGAGTGCAAATTAATCCGAGCCGCTGATTTTGCTGAAAGTTCGCAGCGTATCTTGCAGTTCTGGCCTGAAGTTGGGGACGTGCAGGGGGGGATCAATTAGCTTCGGGCCAGACCCTTCCAATTAATATCCAAGTATCTTTCCTTATAGAAATCAGCCCTGAAAGGGATTAATGCAATAGCCGTGGGTGTAACCCACGGAAAGCCGGATTAATAGAAACCGATGACCCTGAAAGAGTCGAACTCGCATCTGCAAATGTTCGACCCTTTCAGGGTCTATCTGTGCATAACTGCGACCGTGGGTTACACCTATTGGTATCTACACAAGATGTGCAGGCAAGTTTCAGCCTGCAAAGCAGAAGCCTGCAAAGCAGAAGCCTGCACATCAGGCGACAGCCTCTAGCCCCGCGCGTGAGCGCGGGGTCAGCTTTGGCGACCAGTTCAAGCCTGCAAAGCAGGCGACAGAGATTCAATCGCATGACGGCTGACGCCCGCTGCGCGGGCTTGGTTGGTGATGGGTGTGATTACTACCCCGCGCTCAGGCGCGGGGCTAGATTCTGACGCCCGCTGCGCGGGCTGAGATTTGTGTAGATACCAGTGTCCATAGATGGGGGTATACAGGCCAATGCTCTATATAAGCCCGCGAAGCGGGAGA
>DATEKX010000213.1:0-5180 GCA_035277165.1 Blastocatellia bacterium
TTCAACACCTCGGCCATCTGTTTGACGCGCCAGCTATGGAGTTCGGACATACCGGCATTGAGCTTAGCCGACAAGTCGCGCCCGCTGAGATGAATGTAGCTGAGCGTAGACTGGATACTTCTGTGGCCAGCGAACTTGGCGATCTCATGTAACTCCCAACCGGCCTGAGCCAAATCGGTCAGACAGAGATGGCGGAAGGTGTGAGTGGTCAAGCGATGGACTGCGGATCGGTGAGCAATGCCTTGAATGACTTTAGACCAGGTCCAGATCGAGACCGGTTGCGAGCGATTGCGGTGTGATTCGGAGAGGAAGAGCGGGCCGCGGTCACGCGACAATGAATGGCGATGAGTGAGGTAAGCTTGATAGAGCAGGCTGGTTGATTCGGAGTAAGGGACGATGCGCTCCTGGCGATTTTTAGTCGTCTCAGCGCGAATGCGAAGCAAGCGAAGCGCAGGGTCAATGTCGGCAATGGTGAGCGAACACAACTCCTCGCGACGCAAGGCGGCATCATAGGCGAGAGCCAGCATGGCTCTATTACGGACGGGTTCAAGGCGTGCAGCCTCAAGGACGGACTGCCACTGCTCGGAAGTAGGTATCCAGGGCAGGCGACGGTAGCGAGGGAGAAGGCCGCGGTCGTGTTGAGAGCCGAAACTTCTGCCGGGCGTGTAGCGACCTCGCCCGACAGGGTTGTCGGAGCGAAGGCCCTCTTCGATCAGGTAGTCGTAATAGAGGCGGAGCACGGTGAGTCGCTGCTGCAAGGTAGCATTGGCGAGACCGGGTATAGAACCGGCGATTGAAGCAAAGGGAACTCGCTTGGATAATCGCGGATTAGGTCGAGCAGAAATCTCACGGACGTAAGAAGCAACGTGTTGACGGTTAGCGGAGAGAATATCAATGCCGCAGAGGTTGCTGAAAGAAAGATAATCCTCCAAAGCCCGCGCATAAGCATTGATAGTATTAGAGGCAAGGCCGAAGTCGAGTTGTAAGGAGAGCCAGGTCTTTGCAGACGAAGACGAGACAAGAAAAGGGTAGCGATCCCAGTTGATAATGCTCATAGATTCCCTCCGAATAAAAAGACTGTGATAAAGCATCGGCCAGTTTAATGTGGAGCAGATCAATAAGCACAGTTGAATGGCTTATTCCAAGTAACTTACGAGGAATTGAATCCGGACCGATCAATACCTATCCCGGTTGGCAAAATCTCAAGCGCAACGTGAAGAAGGGTGAAAAGGCTATCTGGCTTTGTATGCCTTTAACCCGAAAGAAGGAGAATGATGCTGGGGAGAAAGAAACCATTATTTCAAGCTTCGTCTGGAAACCTCGATGGTTTGTTTTAACTCAAACCGAAGGAGAGCCGATAGAAGCGCAGCCGATACCAGCATGGAATAGAGAAAGAGCATTAACCTCACTCAACATCACAGAAGCGAAATTCACGCTCACAGACGGCAACGTTCAGGGCTATGCTCAGAAGCGAGAAGTTGCAATATCACCACTAGCAGCAATGCCTCACAAGACTTTGTTTCATGAACTAGCCCACGTCGAGTTATCGCATACTCTGGAATCTGATTTCAGTGACTCAGAGATTACCCCTAGAAACTTGAGAGAAGCGGAAGCAGAATCGGTTGCAATGTTGCTTTGTGAATCCTTAGAACTTCCCGGCTCTGAGTTTTCGAGAGGCTACATTCAAATGTGGCTCAAGAATGATGTCATCCCTGAGAAGTCAGCCCAGAAGATTTTCGGTGCTGCTGATCGAATCTTGAAAGCGGGACGCGAAGTGTGAATCAATGGTGGGGAGTGTAGGCCAATAATGCCCGCGCTCCCCATTGACATGCATGATAAAATTCTTCTTGGAAAGTCTAATTTAATATAGATTTTCTGAGGTTTGAAGTAGCAGTAAGTAGTTGAAAGTATTGGAAGGTAAGTTACGGGGTTTATGATTCATCACTCATAAACTCAATTACCTTATTCAAGTTCAAGCGTCAGTGGCAATGCCGCGCGCCTCTTTGTCGGGCACTTCTTTATCGCTCATCTCAATCTTATCCTCAGACTCGATTGATGCGCCAGCAGGCTCGCATTGTGATGCGGCCTCAATTTCATCGGCAATTGCCCTGAGCGGGTCATCCACATCAATGTCGAGCGGCGATTCATCATCATACGCTAACGATAATCCCGCATCATCGGCGGTCGCATCTTCCGCATCTTCCGCGTGGGCCTGAGACCATTGAGCAGCCGCGTAAGAATCGCTGTTTCCGTTGTTGCGGGCAGCCTTTCGCGCTCGGTGCTCTTCGACGACCTGCAAGAGCGCATCGGTTGAATCGAGCGCGAGGCGCGCGGCTTCCTGTTGAGCGATTTTTATCGTGTGGCCTTCGCCTTGAGCGACTGCGTGTCCGGCTACGCGAAGCTCTATGCGAAAAGTGCGGCGGTGATCAGGCCCTAGCGCTTCAATCACGGCGTATTCGGGCACAGGCCCGCCCGCTGCTTGCAGCCGTTCCTGCAAAGCCGATTTGTAATCAGTTCCTATCATCGCAGTCGGGTCTATCGCCCCGAGCTTCCCGCGCAATTCACGGCGCAGAAACCTTTCGGCTACGGCGATCCCAGCGTCAACGTAAATGACGCCGATCAGCGCTTCGTAAGCGTCTGCCAGAAGCGCGCGCTTGCGGCGGCCTCCCGTCTTTTCTTCGCCGCGATTGAGCAGGATGTAGCGCCCAAGGTCTATTGCTTCGGCAAGCTCTACAAGGCTCGACTCGCTGACGAGGTGAGCTTTCATCTTCGAGAGCTTTCCTTCTGAAAGAGTGGGGAATCGTTCGAGCAGCCACGCGCTGACGACGAAGCCGAGCACCGAATCGCCGAGGAATTCCATCGCTTCGTTGTGCTGGCAATTTTGCGCCGCGCGCTCGTTGGCGAAAGAGCGATGTGTGAGCGCGCGGTCAAGCAGCGCGCGAGCGCGGAACGAATAGCCGATCTTCTGCTCAATTTCTGATAGTAATTTTTCGCGCTCAATTGAGATCATAACGAGCCTGACTGCCTTCACAATATACCATATAAAAGCGCATGCTTCACCAAATCAAAAAGCCAGCCCTGGATTTAGGCTGGCTTTTGAAAAGTATTCATCACCGCTGGAACTATCTCGGTTTTTTGCCATTCGGTTTTGCCGGAGCGGGTTTCGCAGGCGTTGTGCCCGGCTTCGCGCTCATTGCGTCCTGAACGGATGCTTTCTGGTCAGGCGGAGGAGCGGCAGGCGCAACGGGCGGCGGCGTCATGCTGACAGGAGTCGGACTGTTTTTGTTATCGTCAATCAGCTTCTGCAAGCCTTCAACTGAATCGTTGTGGCGATACTTGTAGAGGTCTGTGAGCGCCGCTTGAACCTTCTTGCGCGTGTCCTCGCTGTAATCGCTCTTCAGCGCCACAAAGCGCGCCCAGCAGTTGATGACTGCATCGGCTTCTTTGTTCACCTCATCAAGGGCGGTCTTCACTTCCGGCTTAGGCTCTGCGGCTGTGCGGTCTTCTTGAGGGAGCGCTTGATACTTCTGAGCAGCGGCCACATACCTGTCCTGGTGCAGGCGGCCACAATTGAAGAAGTACGCAGCATTCATCGGATCGAGCATCGTGGCTTGATGAAGATGTTCGATTGCCTTGTCCATAGTCTTGTTGCGCTCGTCTATGGCACCCAGCGTACTGTGGAAATAAGCGAGCGTCTTATTCTTGTCAAAAGGAGCAGGGTTTGGTCCTGTAGGTGGAGTAGGCGTCTTGCCTGATTCGATCAAACGAACGGCAGTATTAGCGAACTCGGCTATATCAGCCGCATTCTGGAGATTCGTATCAAGCGTGCGCAACTGAATCGTCAGGTAGATTGCATAATCCAGGTTGTTCGGGTCTGCGGCCAGCGCATCTTTGCCGAGCCGAACTACTTCGGGGATATTCTTTGCGGCAATAGCTTGCTGCAAAAGAAGGCTGCGGACGCGAATGATTTCTTTCTTTACATAATCAGCGTTCTTGCTGGCAGGAAATTTTTCTACGAAGGCTTTGCCTAACTCAAATTCCTTAGCAAGGTCCTTCGCGGTATAAGCATCATAAAATGCCTTATAAGCAGCAGCTTCTTCAGCGGCTGGGTCCTGCGCCGTCGCGGGCTGGGTACTGGGCGTTTGTGCCGAGGTTAGGGGTGCAACCATCGCCAGCGAGAAGGTGAGGGCGGCTACGGTTAATATATATCTCTTCATTAGACGATACTCCTCCTGAACTGGTTTGTGCTGAGCGTACTCGAAATCAGATACTCTATCGAAACCTTGTGTTGTACTGATATTAGTGCAACTCTAGGATGCTTGCGGAGCAGTCGGAGTTGCTGACCGTCACTCACGGGAAAAGCTCCGATTTTATGGTCGCACGCGCTCACATTTTTTGTCAAGCAATACGGCTGTGAATCCGAGATTTCCGAGCCTCAAGATTCATCTTATATCTACGGGCGCTTGCGTCCAGTCAGTTTCATCAGGAACTCATATAGTTCAGGGTCGCGCAGCAACAATTCGCGATTCGTGTGACGCGCGGTCACGCCCGCTGATGGCCGCTTGTGATCCGATATAAACGCTTCGTATCCTTGCGCGAAATACTCGAATTCATTGGCCGCCGCATAGTAGTCGAGCGCGCGCCCTTCGCGCCGCGCCTGCTCGTAGAGTTTGCGTATCGTCTTCGCATCGTCTTTTCCGAGAGCGGCGATGTGTACCTGATGCGCGAATTCATGCGCGATGGTGTGATAGCTGCCTTGCGCAGCCATTTCTATGTACTCAAGCCCCGACACTGTGATCCGCCCGCCTACGCCGCGGATGCTTGCATAGTAACGACCATCAAAAGTCTTCTCTTCGGCTACTTCCTGAAAATCTCCCAGGTCATTTACCGCTTCATCAAACGCGAGCAGGTAGTGACGCGCTTTGTTTCGCACAAGCGCGGGCAGAAAATCCGAGAGAGGCGCGACTGCCGAATCAATCACCATCTGCTGGCGGCGCGTGAGTGAATTGTAGTTCGGAAAAATCTCGCGCGTGAGGGCAAAGCTCGGCGGCGCAGGCTTGTTGTAAAACTGCGCCGCGAAATCGGTCGCTCCGACATTGATGCGCGCCCTCTCTTGCAAGCCGCGATAGGCATAGCTCAATTCAAGATGGGCAGTCGCGCCGTCCGGGTCAATATCTTTA
>DATEKX010000214.1:0-6265 GCA_035277165.1 Blastocatellia bacterium
GTTTGCATGATGTCGCGCTTGTGGTTAAAACATAAATGTGCGCTGATAAGCTCAGGGGAGAATTAAAGCCCAATTCCGCAATAATCCGCGCGCTACATTCAAGCAATCGTGTTCAAGTCCGTGGGACAACTTCTAACATCGTCTATTTCAGGCAAACGCTTTTCGCTTGCGAACGAGCAAGCACCCTACTATCAAATCACGATTGAACAGACTCGGCTTTCCAAGCGCGCAGTTTTCGACTCCGGCATGGGGTTTACAAAACAATGAGCCAGATCTTTCATCGCAGCACTAACGTCATCTCTCGTGTAACCATTTTTGGCGCTATATTTTTTATCGGCCTGGCGCTCTGGCTTATGGCGCAATTCACCCGGTCGAGCTACAACACATTCGCATTCGTTCCGCGCGAACAGCCCGTACAGTTCAGCCATAAACATCACGTCGGGGATGACGGGATAGATTGTCGTTATTGCCATACTACTGTCGAAACCTCTGCCTTCGCGGGCATACCTCCGACCAAGACCTGCATGAATTGCCATTCGCAACTCTGGTCCAACAGCACATATCTTGAACCTGTGCGCGAAAGCTGGCGAACGGGCAAGCCTATCGAATGGACACGTGTGCACGACTTACCCGACTTCGTTTATTTCGATCACAGCATACACGTCAACAAAGGCGTAGGCTGTTCAACCTGTCATGGCCGCGTTGACCTGATGCCGCTCACCTGGCAGGTCGAGTCGCTTCAGATGGAATGGTGCCTTGAATGCCATCGCGAGCCTCAGAAATTTATCCGTCCGAAGAAAGAAGTTTTCACCATGGACTGGCCGCCTGAAACGTGGAAGCAGGATGAAGAAGGCGCGAAACTCTTGACGGAAAATAAAATTCAAAGCACGACCGTCCTCACTAGCTGTAGCACGTGCCATAGATGATCGCCCGGTGAAGGAGAGCGAATCTCAAGGAGAGCACCCGGTAATGAGTGAAATGATTCAACTGAAAAGCTTGATCGGCAAGCGCGAAGAATTGACGAGCGAAGAAAGCATTAATGAACATTCAGCGCTCGACACTCAGCACCCGGATGCTTCTCTGGCTTCCATTCGCACGCGCCTCAACACGAAGACGGGCAAGACCTACTGGCGCAGCCTCGAAGAACTTGTCGAATCCGACAGGTTTTACGAACTGCTTCATCGCGAATTCCCGGAGCAAGCTTCGGAGTGGCACGATCCTGTTGGGCGGCGTAAATTTTTGAAGTTGATGGGCGCATCGCTCGCGCTTGCAGGGCTGACGGCATGCACCAGACAGCCGACCGAAACGATTGCGCCTTATGCCAAACAACCGGAAGAACTCGTGCTCGGCAAGCCTCTCTTTTATGCGACGGCGATGCCGTTTGCGGGCGCAGCGATGGGGCTTCTGGTTGAGAGCCACGAAGGACGCCCGACAAAGGTCGAAGGCAACAAAGATCATCCCGCAAGCCTCGGCGCAACAGACCTGTTTTCGCAAGCATCGGTCTTGAGCCTTTACGATCCCGACCGTTCGCAGACGCTTACGCATCTTGGCGACATCGTCACGTGGTCTGCTTTTCTTGGAGCCGTCAACGCCGCGCTCACGCCACAGCGCGCGCCTGAAATGCAGGGCACAAAGCTCCGCATACTGACCGAGACAATAACATCGCCTACGCTTGGGCATCAGATCAAAACATTGCTCGCGGATTTCCCGAAAGCGAAATGGCACCAGTACGAGCCAGCCGGAAGCGACAACTCGCGCGAGGGGGCGCGGATGGCGTTCGGCCAGTATGCCACTGCGCTTTATCACTTCGACAAAGCCGATGTGATTCTTTCGCTCGATTCCGATTTTCTTTCGTGCGGCGCGGCTTCCATCCGTTACGCGCGCGACTTTGCCGCAAAGCGCCGCCTCGAAGAAGGCAAGAGCGAAATCAATCGCCTCTACGCGATTGAAAGCTCAGTCACAAACACTGGCGCGCTCGCGGACAATAGATTGCCTGTGAAGCCGAGCGAAGTTGAAGCAATCGCTCGCTCGCTCGCAGCAAAACTCGGAGTGCCGGGCGGCAGCGCGCAAAGCACTGCGCATGATAAATGGATTGATGCTGTTGCAAACGATCTCAAACGCGCGCCCGGCTCAAGCATCGTCATCGCGGGAGATTATCAACCGCCTGTAGTTCATGCGCTCGCGCACACGATAAATCAAGCCCTCGGCAATGTGGGCAACACTGTCACTTATGTCGAGCCAATAGAAGCCAATCCCGTTGACGGCAATGCGTCGCTCAGAGAGCTTGTCGCCGACATGGATGCCGACCTTGTAGATATACTTGTGATAGTCGGCGGCAATCCCGTTTACAACGCTCCTGCGGATTTGGATTTTGCGGGCAAGATGACCAACAAGGTGAAGCTTCGCATTCACCTGAGCCTTTACAACGATGAAACGTCGGAGCTTTGCCAGTGGCACATCCCCGAATTGCATTATCTGGAATCGTGGAGCGACGCTCGCGCTTATGAAGGCACTGCCACGATAATCCAGCCCTTGATCGCCCCGCTCTACAGCGGCAAGACGGCGCACGAACTCATCGCGGCATTCAGCGATCAACCCGACCGCAGAAGTTATGACATAGTGCGCGATTACTGGCAGCGGCGAATGCTCGCGGGCGGAGAAGAGCCGCCAATCAGATCGCGCAGACCCGCTCAGACAAATCAGGCAGCCGGAGCAGCCGTGCCTGCAACTGCGCAAGCCGCAACTGCGCAACCCGCCGCCGCCGCTCAACCTGCCGCCAGTCAATCGCAAACTCCGGCGAAAAATTTCGAGCAGTTCTGGCGCAAGGCATTGCACGATGGCGTTATTGCGAACACGGCTGCAAAGCCAAAGGCTGTTTCGATCTTAGGCACGGGGGCTGCGAGCGCAAGTCAACCTTCTTCATCCGGCGTTGAGATAGTCTTTCGGCCTGACCCGACAATTCACGATGGGCGATTCGCAAACAACGGCTGGCTTCAGGAACTGCCGAAGCCTTTGAGCAAACTCACATGGGACAACGCAGCGTTCATCAGCCCCGCAACGGCAGCGCGATACGGCATCGGAAAACAGAGCGGCAGCCTCGCGACGAATGCAATCGGCAATACCGGCGGAGAGATTGTAGCCGATGTGCTCAGGCTTGATTATAAAGGTCGCACTCTTTCAATCCCCGCGTGGATCGAGCCCGGGCATCCTGATGATTGCATCACAGTGCATATGGGATACGGGCGAACCCTTGCGGGCAGAGTCGGAACCGGGACGGGCTTTAATGTTTACTCGATCAGGACGAGCGACGCGCCGTGGTTCGGCTCAGGATTGCAAATCGCAAAAACAGGCGACACCTATTCGCTCGCGGCTTCGCAGTTGACTCATCTGATTGACACGACCGATTTGAAAGATAGAGAGATTGTTCGCTCTGGCACGCTTGAAGAGTACAAGAAAAATCCGAGCCTCGCGCACGAGTCGCATCACGGCGAAGGTCACGGTGAAGGCCCCGCGCCTTCCATGTTCCCGCCTTATGATTACAGCAAAGGCTATGCGTGGAGCATGGCGATTGATCTGAATGCCTGCACTGGCTGCAGCGCATGTGTCGTCGCCTGTCAGGCTGAAAACAATATCCCTGTCGTAGGCAAAGAACAGGTCTTGCGCAGCCGCGAGATGCAATGGCTCCGCGTTGACAGTTATTACAAGGGCGACGAGCGAAACCCCGAAACTTATTTCCAGCCCGTACCGTGCCAGCAATGCGAGCAAGCGCCCTGCGAAATTGTTTGCCCCGTAGCCGCGACCGTTCATAGCGCCGAAGGACTCAACGACATGGTCTACAATCGCTGTGTCGGGACTCGCTACTGCTCGAACAACTGCCCGTACAAAGTTCGCCGCTTCAATTTCCTGCTCTATCAGGATTTTTATACAGAGACGCTGAAGATGCAGCGCAACCCCGATGTGAGTATTCGCTCGCGCGGCGTGATGGAGAAATGCACTTACTGCGTGCAGCGCATTCAGCGCGCGAAAATAGAATCGGAAAAAGAAGATCGTCGAGTGCGCGACGGCGAGGTGGTAACGGCGTGCGAGGCTGCCTGCCCGACCGAAGCCATTGTGTTCGGCGATAAAAACGACCCGACAAGCCGCGTTGCGAAGCTGAAGAAAGAGGAACGCAATTACGATTTGCTTGCTGAACTGAACACCAAACCGCGAACTACTTATCTGGCGGCGGTCAAGAATCCCAATCCCGAATTGGAGAAGGCGTAGGATTATGCAAGACGATTCAACCGAACTTTCGTCGTCTGATTTGACCATAACACCTCCCGCCGTGATTGGGCCGGGGCAAACTTTCGGGTCGGTCACGGACAAGATTGCCAACATCGCGCTTCGTCGTCGCACGCCGCGCGGGTGGTTCATCGGCGCTGGCATATCGTTTGCGCTGATGATGGTCTGTTTCTTCACCATCGGGCATGTAGTCACCACGGGTATAGGCGTCTGGGGAAACAACATCCCGGTTGGTTGGGCGTGGGACATCATCAACTTCGTATGGTGGATAGGCATCGGGCATGCGGGAACTTTGATTTCAGCAATCCTGTTGCTGCTCAGGCAGCAGTGGCGCACTTCGATCAATCGGTTCGCAGAAGCAATGACGTTGTTTGCAGTCGCGTGCGCGGGATTGTTCCCGCTTCTTCACACAGGACGACCGTGGCTTGCTTACTGGCTCATACCTTATCCAAACACAATGGGGATGTGGCCTCAGTTCCGCAGTCCATTGATATGGGATGTGTTCGCCGTCTCGACTTACGCAACGGTATCGGCGCTGTTCTGGTTTGTAGGATTGATTCCCGATTTTGCCACGCTGCGCGACAAAGCGCGCAAGCCCGTGGCAAAGTGGATTTACGGCCTGCTTGCAATGGGCTGGCGAGGTTCGGCTCGTCACTGGCATCGCTACGAGACGACTTACCTGCTGCTGGCAGGGCTTGCAACGCCGCTGGTCATATCCGTGCACACTGTAGTCAGCTTCGATTTCGCGGTAGCGCAATTGCCGGGCTGGCACGCGACGATCTTCCCGCCTTACTTCGTCGCGGGCGCGATTTATGCGGGATTCGCGATGGTGCTGACGCTGGCGATTCCGCTCAGGAAGTTTTACGGATTAGAAGATTTCATCACGTTCCGCCACCTGCGCAACATGGCGAAGATCATGCTCGCCACAGGGTTGATAGTAGGCTACGGCTACATGATGGAAACCTTTATGGCCTGGTACAGCGCGAACACTTTTGAAGAATTCATGATGAAGAATCGCATGACGGGGCCTTACGCGAGCACTTATTGGACTTTGATATTTTGCAACATCGTCGTCCCGCAGGTGCTGTGGTTCAGGCGCGCGCGCCACAGCGTGCCTTTGCTTTTCATCGTTTCGCTCGTGGTGGGCGTAGGGATGTGGATTGAGCGATTCGTCATCATCGTGACGAGCCTTCATCGCGATTTCCTGCCTTCGTCCTGGGGAATGTATCAGGCGACGAAGTGGGACTGGTCAATGTTCATAGGCACGATAGGACTCTTCTTCAGCCTGTTATTCCTCTTCATTCGATTCCTGCCGATGATTTCGATCTTCGAGATAAGGACGATACTGCCGCAATCGAAGGTCAAAGAGCCGGAGGCGAATGAGGCTTAGAGCAGCAGCGAGGTAAAAGAAGATGAATACCAGAACAGCGCATAAACTCTACGGATTGATGGCCGAGTTCGAAGACCCGACGCAGGCGGTTAAAGCGGCGCGGCGCGCTTACGAAGAAGGGTATCGAGACATGGATGCTTACAGCCCGTATCCGGTCGAAGAGTTGAGCGAAGCAATCGGCTTTCACCGAAATCGCCTCCCGTTGCTCGTGTTGATTGGCGGGATAATCGGATGCGTCGGCGGGTTCTCGTTGTGCTACTGGGCATCCGCAATCGCCTACCCGTTGAATGTCGGCGGGCGACCGCTCAACAGTTGGCCCGCGTTCATCCCCGTGACTTTTGAATGCACGATACTGGTAGCGGCGTTTGCGGCGGTGTTCGGGATGCTTGCGCTGAACGGATTGCCTCAACCTTATCATCCCGTGTTCAACGTCGAACGCTTCGAGCTTGCGAGCCGAAACCACTTCTTCCTCTGCATCGAAGCCAAAGACCCGAAGTTTGATACGGAAGCGACGCGCGCATTTCTTAAGAGCCTTGGGCCGAGCGAGGTGACAGATGTTGAGTACTAAAGAAGGCAAAAGGCAGAAGGCTAGTT
>DATEKX010000215.1:0-6546 GCA_035277165.1 Blastocatellia bacterium
TCGAATACATTCACATCCCGTTCGAGCGGAAGAGCCTCTCGCGCAAGAACATCCTCCTGCGCGATCACAACACCTGCCAGTACTGTGGCCGAATATTTTCGCCGCAAGAACTTACGCTCGATCACATACATCCTCGCTCGCGCGGCGGCGATTCAAGCTGGGATAACTTAGTCACCTGCTGCCGTACTTGCAACAATCGCAAAGGCGATCAGGCGGCTGAAGATGTAGGCATGCGATTGCTTAAACGACCGCAGGCTTACAACCTGCATGTGAACCGGCAAATCATCCGTTATCTTGGTCGCGCAGATGAAGCGTGGCGCAAGTACCTCTTTTATTAAGAATGAAAGAGCGTTTCGCCAATCTCTTTTCATCCTTCATGCTTTCGCTTGACTGTCGTGTGTGAAAGTTTCATCATACTGACACTCAGCCAATTTGCGTGTTCGGCCTGAGAAGCGTGCGCGAAACTACTCAAAGAGAGGAAGAAACAAGCTCCGCGCCGGTAAAAACTGACTGAGTGATGAATCCATTCTTACAGGCCGTCTACGAAATTCAGGAAAGCGCTTTGATGACAGGGCGTTCGTTTCGCCGCGCTCTCTCGAAACCCTACTACTTCCGCGAAATCATTACGCAGATGGACGTCATTGGCGTCGGGTCTTTGACGATCATACTGCTGACCGGTTTATTCACGGGCGGCGTGCTGGCGCTTCAAACTTCCAGTACGCTTAAAACCTTCGGCGCAACGGGCGTGACCGGACAACTAGTGATGACCTCGATGGTGCGCGAGATGGGGCCTGTGCTCGCGTCGCTGATGCTGGCAGGGCGAGTCGGTTCGGCCATCGCCGCAGAACTGGGCTCTATGGTCGTATCCGAGCAGGTGGACGCGATGCGTGCGCTCGGAACTGATCCGATCAAAAAGCTGATCTGGCCGCGAGTCTTTGCCTTGATGGTGATGACGCCCGCGCTCACCATCGCAGCCGACATGGTCGGAGCAGTCGGCGGATGGCTTGTCGCAAGCGCGCTGATGAACGTCGCAAGCTCTGTCTATATCAGCTCTGCGAAAGACGCGCTCACTTACAACGACATCATCGGCGGGCTGATCAAACCGACCGTCTTCGGTTTGATCATAGCCATTGTAAGCTGCCGAGCGGGCCTCAGAACTTACGGAGGTACGGTTGGCGTTGGCCGTTCGACTACGCAGGCCGTCGTCTTGTCGGATATACTGATTCTTGCATCGGACTTCTTCCTGGCGAGGATAATACTGGTATTCAGTTAAGCGATTAATGATGAACCGGGAAAACCGTTCATCATCACATGATTCGGCATCCATCAATTTATGAGCGAGCAGATTCATAGCGCCATAGAATTCAAGAACGTGACGATGGCTTACGATGATCGCATGATTTTGAATGACGTGAGTTTCATCGTTAACCCCGGCGAGACCAAGATCGTCATGGGCGGGTCCGGGACCGGCAAATCAACTATATTGAAACTCGTGCTTGGATTGATTAAGCCGCAAACGGGGACGATTCTGGTTGACGGCGAAGACGTGACCGTTTTCTCGGAAAGAGAGATGACCGCCGTTCGCCAAAAGATCGGCATGGTCTTTCAAGAGGGCGCGCTGTTCGACTCTCTGTCGGTTTATGAAAACGTCGGCTTCAGATTGTTCGAGCAGGGAGTGCCCGAATCCGAAATCGAAGAAGCCGTCACACGAATGCTACGCTTCGTCAACCTTGAGCGCGCGATAGCCATGATGCCTTCGGAATTGTCCGGCGGAATGCGCCGCCGCGTCGGCATAGCCCGCGCTCTTGTCGGCAGCCCGAAATTGATTCTGTTTGACGAGCCTACAGCAGGGCTTGATCCGCCCACGGCCCGCACGATACTTGAGCTTGCGATGAAGTTGCGCGATCTGGAAGGCGTAAGCTCTATCTTTGTTACGCACAGGCTCGAAGACATCAAGATGCTGTCGTCAAGCTATGCTACGATCAATGATGACGGGGAAGTCGAATTCAAAGGCGAAGACGATAATTTTTGCCTGGTCAATACCAGATTCATTATGCTTAAAGAAGGAAAAGTGATTTTCAGCGGAACGGATGAAGAGCTTTGGCAATCGGACGACCCTTATATCAAAGACTTCTTCCGCGATGTTTGAGTGTTAGCCCGTAGTCAAAGGAGTATGTTATGGCTAGGAAGAAAACCACGTTCGCCGAGCTTCGCGTCGGCATACTGACAATTGCAACGATTATCATATTGATAGTCTTCATACTGAGCGTCACGGGCGACATCTCATTATTCAAGAAGCGGCTGACTTATACAACGCGCCTGCAAGCAGCCGACGGACTAAAGAAAGGCGACGAGGTGCGGCTGGCCGGGAAGCTCGTCGGCAAAGTTGAGGATGTTGACTTTGGAGCGATTCCGGTTAGCGAAAATGACAAGCCAATCGTCGTAACGATGTCGGTTGATGGTAACGAGGTTCAAGACCGCATACGCAGGGACTCGAAAGCAGTGCTCGCGCAGCAAGGCTTTCTCGGCGACCGTGTCGTTGATATAACACCGGGCACAAGGGATAAAGAACCGATACCGTCCGGGGGCGAGATACCAAGCGCTGATCAGGCGGGCCTTTCAAAAGTTTTCGAAGGCGCAAACGATATACTCACGCAGTTCAACACGGTCGGCAAACAGCTTCAGGAGTTGATGGACAATATCAACAAAGGGCAGGGAACTATCGGCAAGCTGCTGCACGACGATGCGTTATATGTGAACCTCAACCGCACGGTCGTGGAATTTCAAGACATCGCAGGTCGCGTGGGCAAGGGCACGGGCACGATTGCGAAGCTGCTCAATGACCCGAAGCTCTATGATGATTTTCGCGGCGTGACTAACGATTTTAAAGGCATAGTCACGGACTTGCGAGCAGGGAAGGGAACGTTGGGCAAGCTCATGACCGACGAACAGTTTTATCGTCAGGCCAATGATCTGCTCGCCAAATTCAACACGACAGCCGAAAAGTTTGATCGCATCACCGCCGACATCGAAGCGGGACGCGGCACTCTGGGCAAGCTCATCAAGGATGAGAAGATGCATGATGATTTGCAGGCGACTCTGACATCGTTCAAAAACATCAGCTCAGGACTTGAGAAAGGCGAAGGCGCTGCCGGAAAACTGCTGCGTGACGATAAGCTATACAACAACCTGAATCAAACATCCGCCGAGATGGTGAAGCTGTTGTACGACTTCCGCCAGAACCCCAAGAAATACCTCAGCATCAAAGTCAGCCTCTTCTAAACAGAGGCTGACTATCCGAATAATCAATAATAGGATTGATCAGGCGATACCTGATAATACTTCTTGCCTATATCCGAATCCTTCCTGCCGCATGTTTTCAGAGCACAGCCAAGTCCTCACACATCCGACCGGAGGAAAGTCGCTTGCCGGGTCGGACAAAGGCTCGCGAAGAGTAGGACTTTTATGTCACATCGGAATATAGCGCTCATACGGACGAAAGCCTGAGATCGCTGCTTTTGCTAGGACGAAAAAATCCTACCTGAATAGTTGAACTAAACGAATATCCAATAATTAAGCATGTGTACGGAATTTGCTGTTATTGCTCTAGTCCGGGAGCAAAGGAGTAACCTTGAATTCTAGCGGGCAATCTACAGATGAATCTGATATCGCTTATCACATATTGTCTTACTTGCATGACAACCCGGATGCGCAGGACACGCTGGAAGGAATCGTTGAGTGGTGGCTGCTGCATCAGAATATCCAGCGCCAGACCCAAAATGTAAAGCAGACGCTCGCCGAGTTGACCGAGCGCGGGTTCATAACTGCTCGGGTCGGCGCTGATTCACGAGCCCGCTACGGAATCAAACGAGACAGGCGGGAAGAAATCGAGTCGTTTCTCAAGAATTGGCCGCGACGAGTGTGATTTGGGCCAATACCTGAAAAGCGGCTACGATTTTCTTTCTAAGAGTTTTTTTCAAACGAGAAGGATACGACTACCTGATTAAGGAGAAGTCAGACTATGCCAATCGCACCAACCTATCCTGGCGTTTACATCGAGGAGATACCAAGTGGGGTTCGCACGATCACCGGAGTGGCGACTTCAATCACGGCGTTTATTGGTCGAGCCTTGCGCGGGCCGACTGATGACCCGGTGACGATCAACAGTTTTGCAGACTTCGAGCGCACATTCGGCGGCTTGCAGGTGAGTTACCCTATGAGTTATGCCGTCAGGGATTTCTATCTCAACGGCGGCAGCCAGGCGATCATTGTGCGTTTGCAGAAAGGCGCGGCCACTTCCAAGAACAGCAGTCTGAAACTGGAGGCAGCCAATTCAGGCTTATGGGGTGACAGCCTTGTGGTGACGGTTGATGAAAAGGGCATCACCGACGAGGTCGCCAGTCGCTATGGCATCGCCAAAGCCGATCTCTTCAACCTGACGATCTACGAAGACCCGCCGAACGGCAGAGTCGAGAAATTTCTGAACGTTGCCGTGGCAGCGGGTTCCGGTTCGCGGCGGCTTGATCGGGTTTTGAAAGAAGAATCCAATCTCGTGCGCGTCAGCCTGAAAGCCGATAAGACGCCGGATTTGCCAGCTACCCGTCCGGCCAAGAGCGATGACGATCAAGACCCGGCCAATGACAAAGCTGACCCGACCAAGTTTGTTAAACTGACCGGCGGCAAAAACAGCGACCCGTTGACGGCGGCGACTGATTTCGAGGGCGCGAAAGCCGATAAGACCGGGCTCTACATGCTCGATAAGGTCGATCTGTTCAACCTGCTTTGCGTACCACCTGATACGCGCGACGGCGACACGCCGGATGGTTTCTACGCAACGGCTATGAGCTATTGTGCCGAACGCCGTGCCATGCTCATCGTTGATCCTCCAAGAGCCTGGTCAAGCAACAAAGATACCGCCGCCGCGACGGCGCGTGACGGTTTGGACGATCTCGATTTGTCAGGCCCCGCCGCGCGCAACGCCGCGCTTTATTTCCCGCGCGTGCTGGAAGCCGACCCGAAACGCGATGGGCAGATCGATACGTTCGTTCCCTGCGGCCTGATCGCCGGAGTGATGGCGCGCACGGACGCGCAACGCGGCGTCTGGAAAGCGCCTGCGGGAATAGACGCAGCTCTGATCGGCATTCAAGGGCTGGAAGTCAACCTCAACGATCCCGAAAACGGTATGCTCAACCCGCTCGGCATCAACTGCCTGCGTTCGTTTGCGGTCTATGGCCGCGTTGTCTGGGGTGCGCGCACCTTGCGTGGCGCTGACCAGCTAGCCGACGAATACAAATACGTTCCTGTGCGCCGTACGACTTTGTATATCGAAGAGAGTTTGTATCGTGGACTGAAGTGGGTGGTCTTCGAGCCGAACGACGAGCCGCTGTGGGCTCAGATCCGACTAAATGTCGGAGCCTTTATGCACGACCTGTTCAGGCAGGGAGCCTTTCAGGGCAAAACGCCGCGCGAGGCCTACTTCGTCAAGTGTGATAAAGAGACCACGACGCAAAGCGACATCAATCGCGGCATCGTCAACATCATCGTCGGGTTCGCGCCGCTTAAGCCCGCCGAATTTGTGATTATCAAAATTCAACAGATAGCCGGTCAAATAGAAGTGTAATAGCCGGGAGGAAAATGTATGGCTCAGTTTACCGTCAATGCACAACGTTTCGATCCGTACAAGAACTTCAAATTCCGCGTGAAGTGGGATGGCAGATACGTGGCCGGCATCAGCAAGGTCAGCGCGTTGAAGCGCACCACTGAAGTTGTCAAACATCGCGAGGGTGGCGATCCTTCCAGTAGCCGCAAATCGCCCGGTCGCACAGAGTACGAAGCCATCACACTCGACCGTGGCGTTACTCACGATAAAGATTTCGAGCAGTGGGCCAATAAGGTTTGGAACTTCGGTTCGGGCCTGGGCGCCGAAGTGTCTCTCAAAGACTTCCGCAAGGACATCATCATCGAGGTTTACAACGAGGCCGGTCAGCTTGCTCTGGCCTACAAGGTCTTCCGCTGCTGGGTGTCGGAGTTTCAAGCCCAGGCCGATCTCGACGCCAACGCAAACGCAGTGCTGATCCAGCACATCAAGCTCGAAAACGAAGGCTGGGAGCGCGACATCGAGGTTCCTGAACCCAGCGAACCGACTTTCACTGAACCCCAATGATGCAAGCTCCTACTGCTTCAGAATTGCTGGCGGTTTGGGAACGCGCGCACGCGCAACCGGTCACCACCCAGGCGTTGATGTTGCTTGCAGTCGCTTCTCCAGACGCAAGCGGGGAAGACCTGGCCAAACTCAGCGTGGGCCAGTGCGATGGGCGTTTGCTCGCGTTGCGAGTAGCGCTTTTTGGCTCGCGGCTGATCGGCCTGACCGCTTGTCCGCAGTGCGGGCAGCAGCTTGAACTCAGCATCGATGCTGCCGACATCCGAACGGATGCCGAGCCTTCCGCGCAAGAAAAGCTGATGGTGAGCAGCGGTGATTACCAGGCGCACTTCAGGCTGCCGAACAGCGAAGACCTGACTGCAATCGCGGATGACGGCGAGACGGAC
>DATEKX010000216.1:0-3595 GCA_035277165.1 Blastocatellia bacterium
TGAGATGGTTCGACGCATGGCTCAAGGGCGCGAAGAACGGAATCAGGGAAGAGCCTGCGGTGACTTACTATCACATGGCGTCGGCGCGCAAGGGTGCGTTGTCGCCTAAGAATGAATTGCGCAGAGTGGCTAACTGGCCGCCCGCGAGCCGCGCCACCAATTACTATTTGACGGGCGATGATGGCTTGAGCCTGCGGCTGCCTGCGGCAAAAGAAACCGCTGCTGTTTACAAACACGACCCTGGAAACCCTGTGCCGACGCTTGGCGGGGCGAACTACAATAACAATCGTCAATACCCGATCACGGTCGGCCCTGTGGATCAACGCCCGCTCAAAGGCAGGTCTGATTACTTGCGATTTCAGACCGCGCCTCTCGAAACGGATGTCACCATCGAAGGTCAGGTGTTGTTCAAGCTCTGGGCTGCGACCGATGCACCCGACACGGATTTCATGATCAAGCTCGTAGACGTTTATCCCGATGGTTATGAAGCGATCATACTTGATTCGGCGCTTCGCGCGCGTTATCGCAAAGGCCGTCATGCGAATGAAGTCGAAATGATGAAGCCCGGTCGGCCTGAGCTTATGACAATAGATTTATGGAGCACGGCGCTTACGTTCGAGAGGGGGCATCGAATAGCGGTTCACATCAGTTCGAGCAATTATCCGCGATTTGAAGTCAACCCTAACACGGGCGAAGCGCCGGGCAAATCGAGCCTCGCGCCTAGAGTTGCGACGAATCGCATCCTTCACGACAAATCGCATCCTACGGCAATCATCTTGCCGGTAATAGCAAGAGGCGGAAAATGAAAGAGATTCGAGTCAGTGATAAATCTTACGCCGTATATATTTTTCCGCTCCTCGCATTTCTATTTTTGTTTCTTGTCTTTCCGACCTCGGCATACGAGCCGCAAGAAACGCCTGCGCGGGTCAGCTTTCATCACGTTCATCTGAACTCGACAGACCCGTCGGCAGCCATCAATTTCTACACCAGAACTTTCGATGTCACGAAGAAAGCCGCTCTTGCAGGAATGGACGGAGTGCAGAGCGAGAATATGTATCTTCTCTTTAACAGAGTGAGCAAGTCGCCCGTGACTGCGCCTGACAGCGCTATCTGGCATTTCGGCTGGGGCAGCACAGCTATGGAGACGGATTACGAAAAGCACAGAGCCAACGGCATCATTTTTCATACGCCGATGACACGGCTTAATTCCGGCCTGCTGTTCGCTTACATGAAAGCTCCCGATGGCGCGCTGGTCGAGATCAACACATCAAACACACGCGCTTTCATACACGTTCATTTGTACAGCGATGCGCCGCTGTGCGCTGCCGACTGGTATGTCAAAAATTTAGGCGCGGTCAGTCGCGCGACTGCCGCGCGCACTTCGCCTTGCGAGGTGCCGTTCGCCGCGCCCAGCGAGCCGCTCGGCGTGATTCGTTCTCCTGCCGCGACTGTGCGCTTTGGCGAAGTGAACTTGATCATCTATCCGCGCCAGCGCCCCGGCCCGCTTGTCAGTTCGCGCGGCCACGTCGTAGATCACATCGCTTTAGGCGTCCCTGACGTTTCCGAAACGCTTGATCGGTTGAAGAAGTCAGGCGTTAAAGTACTGGAAGAGCCACATAAGTTCGGCAAGAGCAACGCGCGCTCGGCGATGATCGAAGGGCCGGATGCGATTGCGATTGAACTGGTTGAAATGAAATAACGGCCTCGCGCTCCGAACAACTCTTTCATAACAACGTACTCGTTTTCATGCTCATCAGGATGTAACGTTTTGGCGGTTCCTTCATAATATAAGTGAGATATTGCGATTTGGTATCTCGGATCAATACGCCCCGTAACCAAGAGGAAAGAGCGATGCCCCAAAATATAATTCTTCTGTCAGATGGCACAGGCAACAGCGCGAGCAAACTCTTCAAGACTAACGTCTGGCGGGTGTATCAATCGCTTGATCTTTCGGAAACCGGGCCAGCCGATCCGAATCGCCAAAAGCAGATTGCTTTCTACGATGATGGAGTAGGCACATCATCATTCAAGCCGCTGGCGATTCTCGGCGGTGCATTCGGATGGGGAACTAAGCGCAATGTTCTTGACCTCTATACCTTTCTCTGTCGGCATTACAGGAATGGCGACTCTATCTATTGTTTCGGATTCAGTCGCGGCGCTTTCACCATCCGCGTGCTGACAGGGCTGATCGACAGCGAAGGGCTGGTACAAGCTGATACGGATGGCGAACGCAGGCATTTGGCGGCTGAAGCATTCCGCGCGCACAGGGCGAAGCATTACAAAGGAAACTCATTTATAACAACTTTCTTCCGTTTCCTGCGTTGGGTGATACTCTCTGTATGGTATAAGCTTAGCGGTAAGAAACCCTACACGGACGAGAATAATATAAAGGAGGTTCATCTTAAGTTTCTTGGGCTTTGGGACACCGTAGCCGCCTACGGACTTCCGATTGATGAACTGACACATGCATGGAATTTTATTTTCCCGCTCTCATTCCCTGATCGTAATTTAAGTAAGATTGTAGATTGCGCCTACCATGCGCTGGCGATTGATGATGAACGCCTCACCTTTCACCCCGAGCTATGGAACGAGAAAAAGGAAGATTATGAAGAATACCCTGACGACATACCGCTTGGTGACCGGCTCAATCAGGTCTGGTTTGCCGGAATGCATTCAAATCTGGGTGGCGGCTATCCCGATGATGGGCTGTCGCAGGTATCGCTCAATTGGATAATGGACAAAGCGGAATTACTCGGACTGTCGTTCTCCAGGCATGAGCGCAGAAGATTCAAAGAACTCGCATCGGTAAAGGGAAAAAAATATGACTCTCGACGAGGGCTGGGCGGCGCTTATCGTTACATGCCGCGCAAGATAGACGAACTGACACACGATAACGAGCATGGGAAGAAAAAGGGAAATGAAAGGAAAATAGATCGAGTCGTTATAGATACCCCAAAAATACACGAGAGTGTGTTCATGCGAATTGCTGACAATGTTGACGGGTATGCGCCGATAGGACTGCCTAAAAAATATCAGGTTGTAGCAATGGATGGCTCAATCATAGATCCGCGTGAAACACCCATACAATCTGAAGATCGTTCAAATCGTGAAGAAGAGCTTTGGAATTCGGTCTGGCGGAAACGGGTAGTTTACTTTCTTACTGTCTTCGCATTTATTGCGCTTGCGACCTTTCCGATCTATCTGCCTGTGGCGGAGGCTTGTAAGAGCCGATTCTGCTTTCTGTCACCACTCATTGGTAGCATTGGCACGTTCCTGCCGGGGTTTCTTGACGCTTGGATTAAAGCATATCAGAGCCATCCGGGCTTTTTCCTTTTGATAGTAATCATATTGTCCGGGCTGCTTTTTTTGGCTAGCAGGTTGCAGAGAAAAATTTTCGACGGTATGCGAATCATTTTCGACAAACCGGAATTGCACAATCCGGCGGCTTTGCCAACAGATTTTATCTACAATTTTCGCACGAACAAATCTCTCAAAAAGCTCTCAAAATTCTGGAAAGAGAAACTAGTTCCCGCTCTCTTGCTGGCAGTCATCGTGGTGGTCGCGCTTTACGGATTGAGTCGAGGCATATTCAGGG
>DATEKX010000217.1:0-3023 GCA_035277165.1 Blastocatellia bacterium
CTGAGAGCAAACGCATCTTTCTGCGCGACGGCAAAAACTATGAAGAGGGCGAAAAGTTTGTGCAGCCGGAACTCGCAGCGACGTTTGCGCGGCTCAAGGCAAAAGGCCCGCGCGAGTTTTACGAAGGCGATACGGCGCGCCTGATCGCCGAAGACATGAAAGCCAACGGCGGACTCATCACGGCGCAGGATTTGAAAGAGTATGAACCCACGATTCGCAAACCGCTCAGAGGCACATATCGCGGCTATGAAATTCTGACGATGCCGCCGCCGTCATCGGGCGGCATAGCGTTGCTTGAAATGCTCAACATGCTCGAAGGCTTCAACATCGCAGAGCTTGGTCATGGATCGTCGGATGCTATTCACCTGATGGTCGAAATCGAGCGCAGAGCTTTCGCAGACCGCGCCGCATATCTGGGCGATACGGATTTCGTGACTGTGCCGGTCTCAGGATTACTTTCGAGAGATTACGCGGCCACCCTCGCAAAGACGATCAAGCCGGATCGCGCGACTCCAAGCGCAGAGATACGCGAAGGCAATCCCGTAGGTTATGAATCGCCCGAAACGACGCACTTCACGGTAGTGGATGCAGAAGGCAATGTCGTGTCAAACACCTATACGCTCAACAACAGCTTCGGCTGCGGCGCGACGGCTCGCGGCACAGGAATGCTTCTGAATAACGAGATGGACGATTTCACGTCGAAGCCCGGAGTGCCGAACGCTTACGGACTGCTTCAAAGCGAGAACAATTCAATCGCTCCGCGCAAGCGACCGCTTTCGGCAATGACTCCGACAATCGTGTTGAAAGACGGCAAAGTTTATTTCGCCGTTGGCAGCCCCGGCGGGCCGACAATCATCAATACTGTTTTTCAGGTGATCGTTAACGTGATTGATTTCGGGATGAATCTGCAACAGGCGATTGATGCGCCTCGTTTCCATCACCAGTGGATGCCCGACCACATAAGATGGGAGCCGTTCGGATTGAACCGCGACACTCGCGCGGCGCTTGAAAAACGGGGCCACTCGCTTGCAGAAAAGCCGGGCTACATGGGCGATGCGGAAGGCATAATGATCGATCCGCAGAACGGCATGAGACTGGGCGCGCCCGACCCCAGACTGGGCGGCTCAGCGATAGGATATTGATTGATCTTATGACCATAGACGAACAGATAGCATTTTTAACGAAAGGCACGATTGATTGCGTTCCGGCTGATGAACTGAAACGTAAGCTTGAGCGCGCAGAAAAAACAGGCAAACCGCTCAGAGTGAAGGCAGGGTTCGACCCGACTGCGCCTGATCTGCACGTAGGCCACACCGTTCTCATTCGCAAGATGCGCCATTTTCAGCAACTCGGCCATCAAGTCATTTTTCTGATCGGCGCTTTCACAGGAATGATCGGCGACCCGTCTGGCCGCTCCGCTACGAGGCCAGCGCTCACGCTCGATCAGATCAAGCAAAACGCAGAGACTTACAAAGAGCAGATATTCAAACTGCTCGACCCCGAGCGCACAGAGTTGCGATTCAACAGCGAGTGGTTTTCCGAGTTCACAGCTTATGACTTCATTCGCCTTGCTGCGAAAGCCACGGTCGCGCAGTTGCTCGAACGCGAAGATTTCAAAAAGCGCTTCGCGTCGCAAGTGCCAATCAACGTTCACGAGCTTCTATACCCTCTCGCTCAAGGATACGATTCGGTCGCCCTTGAATCGGATGTCGAGCTTGGCGGGACGGATCAGAAAGTCAATCTATTGATGGCTCGCCAGATACAGCAGGGTTACGGCGTGAAAGAGCCGCAATTGATTATGACAACGCCCTTGCTTGAAGGTTTGGACGGCGTGCAAAAGATGTCTAAGAGCTTGAACAATTACATAGGCATCACCGAACCGCCGCGCGAGATGTTCGGCAAGGTCATGTCAATCAGCGATGATTTGATGTGGCGGTATTACGAGTTGCTGACTGATCTGACGCCGCGCGAGATTTCCGAAATGAAAGCAGCGGCAAGTCGAGGCGAGCGAAATCCGCGCGACCTCAAAGCCGAGCTTGGTCGCCGCGTCGTCGCGGATTTTCATTCCGAAACCGACGCCCGTGAAGCGAGCGATGAATTTGATCGGATGTTTCGCGAGCGTCAAGCGCCTGCGGATATTCCTGTCGTCGAGTTACCCGCAGAGGTTGTGCGGTTGGTGAAGCTGATGGCGGCGCAGGGGCTTGCGCCGTCGGTTGCAGAAGCCCAGAGGCTTATCACTCAAGGCAGCGTGCGCGTGAACGACGAGCGCATCAGCGATGTTAAACATGACATCGGAGCGCAGGCAGGTCAGGAGGCGCTGATTCAAGTCGGCAAGCGAAAATTCCTGCGCGTTCGATTCACATGATTTTCGCGATATTTGTGCCCTATCTCTATTTCAATTTTCTTGCCTGAAAAATAAGAACTTCTCTGATAAGAACCACGTTCTAATTTGAAGAAATACTGTGCCCTTTCCATAAAACGAATGAATAATTGAGTAAAGAAATGAAATTGTTACTGATCCCAATATTGCTGCTGGCTGTCTGTGTATCAGGCGTGCCAGCAGGAAACGCGCAGAGCGAAAAAGAACAGAGCGTCTTTGCGCAGATTGAAAAGGCCGCGCTTGATGAACTCAAACAGGCCAACATTCCCGGCGCTGCTTTAGCGATAGTGAGCGGCGATAAGATCGTCTTTGCTAAAGGCTTCGGCGTGGCAAGCGTGGAAACAGGAGCGCCTGTAACATCGGACACGCTTTTTCGCATCGGGTCGGTGACGAAAATGTTCACGGCAACGGCTCTGGTCACTCTCGCCGAACAAGGAAAGATCAAACTCAACGAGCCGGTCGGCAATTATGCAAAAGGGTTGAATCCCCTGTTAGCGCGAGTCACTGCGCATCAACTGTTGAGCCATACGGCAGGCATAGTTGATCGCGTAATTGATTACGGCCCTCAAGACGAAGCGGCTCTGGCAACAACCATTCGCGCCTGGGGAGAAGATTATATACTGACGGAGCCGGGGCGGTTCTT
>DATEKX010000218.1:0-11535 GCA_035277165.1 Blastocatellia bacterium
GGCCTGCGCCGACTGCTGCGCGAATAGCTATCTCCTTCTGTCGCACTGCCGCGCGCGAAAGCAGCAGGTTGGCAACATTGGCGCAGGCGATCAACAATACAAAACCGACCGCGCCGAAAAGCACGTACAACGCGAGGCGATATTCGCCCACTACCTGTTCGAGCAATGGAACCACGCTGAGTGTGAGCCGTCCTTCTGCCGGATAATTTTCCGGGTATTGCTGCTTCATCTGTTCGGCTAAAGCGTCCATGTCGGCCTGCGCCTGTGCGACTGTAACGCCTGATTTCATACGGGCGAAGATATTGTAATCTTCCCCGCCGCGATTCGCGCGATCACTTTCGCTCAACGGCAAAGGCAGCAGCACATCAGAGCGTTGAATGCCGTTGAGCGTCGGCATCACTTCTTTATTCAAAGCGAAATCCGCCGCCATCACTCCGATGATGGCATAGCTCTTGTCATTCAACGTCAGCGTTTTTCCGATCACATCCGGGTCAGAGCCGAAGCGGCGCTGCCAGAATCCATGACTTAAGATCACTGTCTGCGGCTTGCCCTTCTCATCCTCTTCCGGCAGGAAGACGCGCCCGAGCGACGCCTGAGCGCTCAAGAGCGGAAAGAGCGAAGAAGAGACTCGCGCCCCTTCGACGTGTTCGGGCGTTCCCTGCCCTGTGAAGTTGAAGCTTCCTCCGAGCGTGACGGCTACCTGATCGAAGACTTTGTTTTCAATCTTGATGTCAAGATATTGACCGAGCGAAAACCAATCCTGTTCGATGTTCAAACCGGGCGAGCGATTCCAGAGGATGGCTAATCGCTCTGCGTCTGTATAAGGCAAAGGGCGCAGCAAAAGAGCGTTCGTCACGCTGAAGATTGCAGAGTTTGCGCCAATGCCGATAGCCAGCGACAAAACGGCCACAGCCGTAAAGCCGATGTTTTTTGTCAGCATGCGAAAGCCGTAAGACAGATCATGCCAGAGAGCTTCCATCAATCACCTCGTCGTGCTTATTCGGGCACTTCATCGGAAGGTAGCATGGGCAGGCTGAATTGGTAAATCCACCTTCAGAGGCTGGCTTAGATTGAAGCTCCATAGGAGCGACCTGTTTATAGCATCGCAACGCAAAATAATTTCGTAGCTCCGTAGGAGCGACCTGTTGATTGACAGGTCGCTCCTATGGAGCTACGGAAAATATTACACGCTCTGAAACTATAGACAGGTCGCCCCTAACGGGACTGGTGGAATTGGATATTAGAATTTCATTTGCAGGCAAACACTATTCAAAATCGCATTGCAAGCCTGTCCTGATAGGCTTGCTTCTCTTCTCGAATTTCATGATTGAGCCGCAACCAGAACCTGACAAGATCGCGAAACGCTTTGACGATAACCACCAGGTTCGCGCCCGTAGCTTCGCCCGCCACGCGCGGCAGATGAGTCAGCGGTTCTTCGGCGATATTAAATCCTCGCGCCCGCGCGCCCGCCAGCAACTCCGTGTCAATCATCGCGCCATTAGAAACTATGTTCACCTGAGAAAGCACACTGCGCCGAAAAACTTTGAAGCCGCAATCTATGTCGCGACACAAACGACCGAATAGCAATCTGACAACCATCTTCCAGCCAAAGGCGTTAAGTTTGCGAATAATGTTATCGCGCCGGTTGGCTCGATAACCGCATACTATGTCTGCTTCGTTTACTCGCGCCAACAGTTGCTCGACCTCCGTGAAATCGAACTGTTTGTCGGATGGGAAAAACGTTATCAGTTCTTTCGAGGCGGCAGCGAATCCTGCTTTCAACGCTCCGCCGTACCCGCGATTTGGATAATGTTCGACGACTTGCAAATTGGGAATGCGGTCTGTCAATGCGCGAGCGACTTCGCCCGTTCGGTCTGTGCTGCCATCGTTGACCAGAATGATTTCGTGCTCGATGCCAAGAGCTTGAGCCACTGCTGAAACTTCATCGAGCGAGCTTTCGATATTCGCTTCTTCATTGTAAGCGGGGATAACGATTGAAAGACTTGTCATAACTGTACCCTCCTGCGACTTCTTTTATGATTGCGTTTGTGGAGCTTTCTCCAGTATTTGGTAAACGGTCGTGTAGCGATCAGAAAAAACTTTCTGCATTCGCGGACTTTGATTTGCGATGTTGATGAATTCGCGATGCTCGTTATCGGTGAATACATATTCGCAGCCGAATTCTTCGCGAATCGTGTCTTCAATATCTCGAACTCTTCCCTGAGTCACGTCTTCGTATTTGTAATAGAGCGGCGCGTTCTTCAAGCGCATGAAATCAGGGTCGAGTCCGAGTATGTATGTGTTATGCGTGTTATAGAAAAACAGCTTCGGGAAATCATCCCAGTCCGTGTGAAAGACTGTTGAACCTGCCGGAGTATTCGCAGCCAGCCATTGTGCGCCGCCTTTGTATGCAACGGTCGCAGGCTCGCTGGCGATGTCTTTTCGGGCCGATGTGATTGTCGAATAGGCCGCAAACCAGAATGCGATGCTGATACTTACGGCGGCGACTGCTCGCGCTCTCTTTCCAAAAGCAAGAGTCCAGTCAAGATTCTTCAAACGCGCGCGCGCGGAGAACGCGAGAAACATCACGGACGCAGGCGGAAAATATTCTACGAAGCGGCGCGACTTGAATAACAAAATCAGATACATCGTCGAGACGAGAAACCAGAAGAGCCGCGCTTTGTCCTGCTTCCACTCTGCGCGGTCGGTCAGGAGAATGCCGCCTGCGTAACAGAGAATTGCCACAAAAGACATCGTTAAGAGCGCCCACGAGTTGAATGGATACCATTCCGTGCCCACAGTGATTTGATACTCCGTAGCGAACAGCTTTGGAATTATGTGATCGCGAATGAACAGGATGTTTTTCGGAAAATACGGATTGATTACGTGTCCCGCAATTATGCCTGCGCCGACTGCAAGCGCCGTCTTGTATTCGATCTTTTTCTCAGTGATGAAATGCGCGACTGCTCCGAACAAGACGAGAGGAATCATCAAAGGGAAGGCGTTATACGACCAGACGAAAACGAACGTCAGCACTGCAAGCCACTTCCAGTTGCGCTTCATTATCAAATGAAACGCGATCAGTTGAAGCGCGAGGCTGAGACTTTGGCCGCGAGCCATGCTCATGCGATAAAGAAAGGAGCTTGATGAGTCAAACAACACGATGAGCCACAATAGCGGATAGCCGATTTCATAACGCCGAATGATTAGATAAAAGATTGTGAAAGCAAATGCGGCTAGAAATACCGGCGACAATTTGGCCGCAAGTCTGAGGTCGCCGACAAAAGTAAACGGCATCTGGAGAACATGCAAAAGCATGTGATGGTCTGTGTAATGCGCTTCGTCGAGAATTGTAAACTTCAGCCACGGGAAGTCGAGCGCGAGTCCCTGTTCGCGAATCAGGTAGGCTGTCTTGATATGATAGTAGCCGTCATAATCAACGATGTTCGGCCCTGCGAATTGAATGTAGGCCAGCATAACGCCTGAAAAGATGAACGCCACAACCGCGTGCGTCAGCCAATCAACTCGCGCTCGGTCTAATACCTGTGGCGTTATGCCTGAAATTAAATCTTTAGATTCGGTCATTGAAGTTTTCTCTTTTTAATCTGCTGACAATGTGTGAAAGGGTCTGAGGGATGGTCGCCCATCCCTCAGAGTTGAGTTATTTCTTTTTGATCTTGGAAGCCTCGACAGAGCCATCAGAGCGAACGAAGGCTGTGACTTTCGCTTTCACTCCGACGCGCAGATTGCCTTTGAGGCTTGTGGATTGAGTGACGATGACCGGGCGGCCCTTAATTATCCATGTGCCAAACGTCTGAGACGGAATGTTCTCAACACGTCCGCTGAAACTGGCATCCGCGCCAGCACTGCCGTTGCCATTAGCGTTGCCGTTTGCATTACCGTTAGCGTTGCCGTTTGCATTGCCGTTGCCGTTAGCATTACCGTTTGCATTACCGTTTGCATTGCCGTTTGCATTGCCATTAGCGTTGTTATTCCCGTTAGCGTTGCCATTGGCATTACCATTAGCGTTGCCGTTGGCATTGCCGTTACCGTTGCCATTGCCGTTATCATCGTCGTCATCGTCGTCGTGGCCTCCACCATGTCCTTTGTCCATAGTCTGGAAGCCATCGTTGTCGTCGTTTATGCCGTCGCCGTCAGCATCTCCGTCGCTGGCATTCAAAACGCCGTCGCCGTCTTTATCGTCATCCGCGTCATTAACTACGGCGTCAGCGTCTATGTCATCGTCGTCGTAATTGGCGATTGAATCTCCGTCGGTGTCGTCATCGAGACCGTTCTCCATGCCGTCGCCGTCCATGTCTTCGTCGGCAGCGTTCAGCAACCTGTCGCCGTCAATGTCCTGATCGTCCTGATTCAACAATCCGTCGTTATCAACATCAGGGTCTATTGCATTAGGCAACCCGTCGCCGTCGGAATCCACAAGCGGCTTTTCAGCGTTCCCGAGGTTGCGCTGAATACCGACAATAGCTGCCGTCAGCAGTTTAGACGCCGCCTGCTTATCCGCGCCTGATGTCTTTATTACTTCATCGCTAGTGACTCCCGATGCCGTTACATCATCGAGACTCTGGCCTGTGATTCTTGCTAACATCGCGGCTGCGCCTAGTTGTTTCAACTTCACGCCGCGCCCTAGCAATTCATGGGCTGGGATTTTGCTATGCACCGACAGCACATGCGCAGCAAGCTCAAAGCCCCCTTTTTTATCCAGTTTTCCGATTTCCTTCGATAGCTGGTTAGCTAGCTGAGAAACTCGTGTCGTACGCTCAGCACTGTCCGCTCTTACCTCCTGCGGAGATGACAAGAACGAATAAAGCCCCGCCATAGGCAAAACCATCAGTGCAAGTGCAACAGTCCATACCCACCCGTCTATCGTTCGCTTAATCTTCATGATGGTTATTCTCCTCAATTAACTGATACTGCTTCGTAAAATGCCTGACTCGCACAGCTTGATTGCCAAAAGCCGCAGGAGCCGAGGCTTCACTATTACAAGAGAGACATCAGGGGGGAGAAAAATACTCGAATGCGAATTTTTCGGATTATGCGCTTATTATTTCGCAATTGTCGCGCTGAGGGGTTTGTGTTACCTTAGCAAGCCAATACGAAACGATGAAAGATTTCTTCATCAGCTACAACAAAGCAGACCGCACGTGGGCCGAATGGATTGCGTGGCAACTGGAAGAAGCGGACTACTCGGTCGTCATACAGGCATGGGATTTCCGCCCTGGCGGAAACTTCGTGCTCGATATGCAGGATGCAACCGCAGATTGCGAGCGCACGATAGCTGTGCTGTCAGACGACTATCTCAAATCGAAGTTCACAGCGCCAGAATGGGCCGCCGCGTTCGCGCAAGACCCGACGGGCGAAAAAGGTATATTACTGCCCGTGCGCGTTGGCGAATGTGAGCCTAAAGGCTTGCTCCCTCAAATCGTTTATATTGATCTGGTCAATCGAGATGAAACAACTGCAAAGCGAGCTTTGCTTGGCGGCGTGAAGCGCGGTCGCAAAAAGCCTGACGAAGCGCCGGGCTTTCCCGGTTCTTCACGCACGATTGCGAGCAAGCCGCGCTTCCCCGGCTCGCTGCCTGCGATATGGAACATTCCTTTTCTTCGCAATCAGAACTTCACAGGACGCGAGGACGATCTCGCAGAACTGCGTGCTTCGCTTATAGCAGGCGAAACGGCGGCGCTCGTGCAGCCGCGAGCGATTCATGGACTTGGCGGCATAGGCAAGACTCAACTCTCCGTCGAGTATGCTTACCGTCACGGCACAGATTACGACATCGTTTGGTGGATACGCTCGGAAGACCCTGTGACGCTTGCGAGCGACTACGCGAGCCTCGCAGTAAAACTTGAATTGCCAGAGAAAGACGCAACGGAACAGCGCGTCATCGTCGAAGCTGTGAAAGAATGGTTGCGGCAGAATCGCGACTGGCTGTTGATATTCGACAACGCGGAAGATGCGGAGTCAGTGCGCGACTACATCCCACGCGGCGGCATGGGACACATAATCATCACTTCACGCAATCCGATCTGGGCGGGTGTTGCAAAATCGCTTCCGGTAACATCATTGCCATTGGATAAAGCGATAGAGTTTTTGCTTAAACGAACAGAAAGTAAGGACGAAACAACGGCAAAAACATTAGCTGAAGCGGTTGGCTGTCTGCCTCTGGCCTTAGAGCAGGCGAGCGCATATATCGAAACGAGCGGCTCCACGATGGCTCGTTATCTGGACTTATTCGAGAAGCGACAACTCGAATTGTTGAAGCGCGGCAAGCCGTCAACCGAGTATCCTGATACAGTAGCTACGACGTGGAGCATCTCGTTTCAAAATGTCAAAAAAGAAAATGAAGAAGCCGCCGAGATGCTACGCTTATGCGCCTTCTTTGCGCCGGATGATATTCCGGTGAAGATCATAGTCGAAGGTGCAGAAGAATTGCCCAAATCACTGACAGCGACTGCAACTGATCCAATACTGTTCGATGACGCATTAGCAGTATTGCGGAAGTATTCCCTTATCGAGGTTGAAGACGAGAAAATCTCGTTACATCGCTTAGTGCAGGCAGTCATCCGCCACGCGATGAATGAAGTAGAATTCAAGAAGTGGGCAGGCGTTGCCGTGCATGTAGTGAACGCTTCTTTTCTGAGAGATACTTTTGATGTGCGCACATGGCCGAGTTGTTTGCCACTACTACCTCACGCAACAGTCGCATTATCTCACACCGAAGCAGTTCAGTTTGCTTCCAACAATACTGCAACATTATTTAGCAAGATCGGCGTTTACCTTCAAACTCGCGCAGAATACTCACAGGCAAGAAGATTATTGGAACGCGCTCTGGCGATTGGTGAAGCAACGCTTGGCCTCGATCATCCTGGTGTTGCTACTCACCTCAACAATCTCGGCAATGTGCTAAGAGAGCAGGGCGACCTTGATAGCGCGAAGTCTCTCTATGAGCGTGCGCTGGCGATTGATGAAGCGACGCTCGGCCCCCATGATCCTGATGTTGCTATTGATCTCAACAATCTCGGCGATGTGCTGCAATCGCAAGGCGACCTTGATGGCGCGAAGTCTCTCTATGAGCGTGCGCTGACGATTGATGAAGTAGCGCTCGGCCCCGATCATCCTTATGTTGCTAATCATCTCAACAATCTCGGCGATCTGCTGAGAGAGCAAGGCGACCTGACAGGCGCGAAGCTTCTATTCGAGCGCGCGCTTTCAATTAATGAATCGGCGTTCGGCTCTAATCACCCCAACGTAGCTCTTAACCTCTGGCATCTAGGATATATGCTGATATTGCAAAATAAAGTTGAAGACGCGAAGGCTCTTATAGAGCGCGCTTTGCAAATCTACCGAGAATTTCTGGGCGACGAGCATCCAACTACCAAACAGATTCAAGCATATTTGCGCCTGCTCGAAGAAAAGATGAAAGAACGCGGATGACTAATCAGCCCCGTAGGGGCGACCTATCTATAGACATCACCCGCTAACCGCCTTTCGTAGCTCCGTAGGAGCGACCTGTCACCCAGTTTATAGGTCGCTCCTACGGAGCTACGAGAATGGTTCGCTTGATTGGGGCTATAGACAGGTCGCTCCTACGGAGCTACGGCTGAATAGGTGCAAATCAGGGCTGTAGACGGCTATTCTTCCATTTACTAGGCTTTGCGCTCGCCGCGCTTTGTGATAATCAAGCTCCGCTAGGCTTTAACATCGCGAGATTATAAAGAAATCAGGCAGCGCTAGAACATAATCTTGCAATGCTAAGACATAATCTCGCGACGCTAGAACATAATCTCGCGTGGTTTCTTTATAATCTCGCCTGCTTAGAAGCTACGCCGAGCAGATTATGTCTTACGCTCTTTAGCTTAGAACATAATCTGCTCGGCGTACGCTCTGTCCTTCACAGATTATAAGCTCAGATTCTCACTCGCGCATCATTCGACTTTTACGCCTTTCCAGAAGGCGATGTAGTCTTTGATCTGTCCGGCTGCTTCTTTAGGCTGCGGATAGTACCACGCAGCATCCTTGTTTGTTTGATCTTCGACCACCACATCGTAATAACTCGCTTCGCCTTTCCACGGGCAGTGCGTATGCGTGTCGCTCGCTTTGAAGTGTTCTCGGTTGATTGCGTCGGGCGGAAAATAATGGTTCCCTTCTACTACAATCGTGTCATCGCTTTCGGCTATAACCGCGTCATGCCAAACTGCTTTCATTCGATGCCTCCTAAGATGATTCTCTTTTCACATCATTAGTATAACCGATAGATCATTGACTTGCCTGTGCTGTGTGAATAGAATCTCCTCGCCAGTGGAGCAACCGCTTACTATCAATTAACTCAGCCTAAACGCGCGAGGTGGCCTGTGAAAAAGATTCTCTTTCTGACTACTCTGACTACTCTGTTTTGCTGCTTTATGTTTGCCGACAGATCACAAAGCTCGGCTTCGGTTGAACGGGGCGCTACGCTTACTTTCACCAAAGACATCGCCCCTATCATCTATAAGAACTGCTCAAGCTGTCACAGGCAGGGAGAAATCGCGCCCATGTCGCTTGTCGATTACAAAGAGATACGGCCCTGGGCTAAAGCGATTCGCGAAAAGGTTGTCACGCGCGAAATGCCTCCGTGGCATCCAGACCCGAGCTTCGGCCACTGGGCCAATGATCGCCGAATGAGCCAGAAAGAGATTGATACTATCGTCGCGTGGGTTGACGGGGGAGCCAAAGAGGGCAACCCTAAAGACCTGCCGCCAATGCCGAAATTTCCTTCCGGCTGGCAGATCGGCGAACCCGACGTGATCTTTCAAATGCCTGAGGAATTCACCGTCCCGGCAGAAGGCGCGATTCCTTATCAATACTTCCGCGTGCCGACCAACTTCAAACAAGACCGCTACATTCACGCGATGGAAGCGCGCGCCGGAAATCTTTCGGTCGTTCATCACGTAGTCATCTATGTCCGCGAGCCGGGCTACAAACCGGCTAAGAAGCTCGATCTGGGCGATGGTTTACTGGGCGCGCTTTCGCCCGGTCAGACTCCGTTTATCGCTCAACCGGGGACGGCGAAACTGATAAAGGCCGGTTCGGAACTTATATTCCAGTTGCACTACACGCCTAACGGCAAAGAGGCTAAGGATCGCTCATACATCGGATTGATCTTTGCAAAAGAACCTGTGAAGCAAATGATCGTGACGACGGCGGCCTTTGATACGAGGTTCACAATCCCCCCCGGCGCGGAGAATCACGAAATCAAGGCGAGCTATGAATTCGAGCAGGACGCGCAGATCATAAGCCTTATGCCTCATATGCACCTGCGCGGAAAAGACATCACCTACAAAGCCGTCTATCCCGATGGCCGCGCTGAGACGTTGCTCCACATCCCGCGATATGACTTCAGTTGGCAGGTTTACTATTATCCGAAACAAGCTTTGCCGATGCCTAAAGGAACCAGAATCGAAGTCGTAGCGCATTTTGACAATTCGACAAAGAACCCGCTCAATCCCGACCCGACAAAAGCCGTTCGCTTCGGCGAGCAGACATGGGACGAGATGATGAACGGGTTTATCGATTACACGATAGAGGCTCCGAAGGCAGGCGATAAGGCGAAGTAGAGGAACAAGGAATCAGCGATGGGCCAAGACACTTTGTCAGTCGAGAAGTCTGTCGCTGACTCCAATAAAGATTATAAAATCTGGCAGGTGATCGCCGCATCATCCGTCGGAACTATGATTGAGTGGTACGACTTTTACATCTTCGGCAGTCTCGCCACAATTATCTCGCCACTGTTTTACCCCGAAGGCAACGAGCCGTTCGCGCTCATTGCTTATCTCTCTACGTTCGCGGTGGGCTTCGTAGTCAGACCGTTCGGCGCGCTGTTTTTCGGGCGCATCGGCGATCTGATCGGGCGCAAGTATGCGTTTTTAGTCACGCTGTTAATCATGGGCGGGGCTACGGCTTTGATCGGATTGCTTCCGACCTACTCAAAGATCGGACTGGCTGCGCCTATCACGCTCTTAGTTATCCGAGTCCTGCAAGGGCTGGCGCTCGGCGGCGAATACGGCGGCGCTGCCGTTTATGTCGCAGAGCATGTGCCGGACGGCAAGCGAGGATTTTATACAAGCTTCATTCAGATAACGGCGACGCTGGGATTGTTTGTATCGCTGGCCGTCATCCTCGCCGTGCAGAACACGATGAGCAGAGAAGCGTTTCGCGCATGGGGCTGGCGCATCCCATTCCTCATCTCTATTTTGCTCGTAGGCGTTTCTCTGTATATGCGATTACGCATGAAAGAATCGCCGATCTTCCGGCACATCAAAGGCGCCGGGATGACTTCGGCCAAGCCGCTCAAAGAAGCGTTTGCGCGTTGGGATAATCTGAAGCTGGTTTTAATCTCGCTGTTCGGCGCGACCGCCGGACAAGGAGTCGTGTGGTACACGGGGCAGTTTTATGCGCTGTTTTACTTGCAGACTATTCTCAGCGTGAACGCTACGTCATCCAACTACATCATCGCGTCTGCGCTGCTGCTCGGCATGCCGTTCTTCATTATGTTCGGCGCGCTTTCAGACCGCGTCGGGCGCAAAAAGATTATGATGTTGGGGTGTTTGCTTGCCGCCATCTCTTATTTGCCGATCTACAAGGCGATGCAAAAGGCGGCTGGCTCTGAAGTAGTTACGGCCACGTCACAGACAAACCCTGTGTCCGGGGCAATCTCTCTCACGCCGATGACGAATGTTGACGGCGCACTGCAGCCCGCAAAAGAAGTTCTCCCTTACACAGATTTCGCCAGCCTGATCAGCAATCCTATAGCGCAGAAATTAATCCTGCTCGTGTTCATCCAGTTAATATTCGTCACGATGGTTTACAGTCCCATCGCTGCTTATCTGGTCGAAGCATTCCCGGCAAAGATCAGATACACGGCGCTGTCGCTGCCTTATCACATAGGCAACGGCGTATTCGGCGGACTGCTCCCGCTCATCGGGTTGTCGGTCGTGGCAAAGACTGGAAACATTTACGCCGGTCTCTATTATCCGATAGTGGTCGCCGCCCTGACGTTCATAATCGGCTCGTTGCTGCTCAAAGAAACTAAAAGCGTTTTGATCTGGGATGAGCTTGAGAAGAAATGATCTATGATAAGCGCGGTGAAACTTTCTCTGCGGCCTCCTGCGAAGAGATGACCGCGTAGACTTCGAATGCGGCAAGATCATTCCATCTGGCAATCCATTCGTCGAGAAGTGCGCGATCATCCGTCTCCATGAGTTGAAAGCAACGGTCGAGCTTTTCATCTACCCAACTTGACACGTATTGCAATCCCTGAGGAAGCATACGGCCTTGCTCACGAAAGCGGCTGTAGACAGGAACAGGGTCTTGATTATTGAAATGCTCAACTATCATGTAAAGCAAAGCGGTTCCTCCGACTGAAGAGAGCAAACTTTTTACTCACCATAGTGAACAACATGACGGACTGATTCGGGCAGCGTTTGAAGCGCCGTTTGTAGAAACGAAGGAAATAACGGAAGGCTCGATAACACTTCAGGC